>CAZRKD010000058.1:3514-9125 GCA_964600515.1 uncultured bacterium | reverse complement strand
ATTTATACAATCAAACCAATAGATTATAGTTACATAAAGCTTACCTATAATAATTATAGCATAAGACAAACTCAATGTCATCTGGAAGGAAAATCCGATTTTAAAATTTTTCTTTAAAAGCCTTTACTCAATTGTTATTATTCTCACGTGTTTAAAAATATTTTTGTACTTATTATACTATTTTCTTTTTCTTCGTGTTTCTTTGGTCCAATAAATAATGAAACAACGGCAGAAGAAGACAGTGCACAAGAAGAAGCTCCATCTAGAGACACCAATGATTATGTAGAAGATTATAGCGCAACAGAAGTAATAGGTTTTGAGAAAGCAATTCAAAATAGATTCGATAGTACGATTACAGAAGCTCTCGAAAAACTCCCTGAGTCAAATCTTGCGTTTATCGAATATAAAGCACTCATTGCTCGGGAAAGTAGTTTTAATCAATACGCAGAAAGTCCGACCGGAGCAAAAGGACTTTTACAATTTACCTCAATTGCAATTGAAGATATTAACTTACATCCGGGAAAGCTTGGTTTTTACTTTGATAATCCCTATGATCCAGAACAATCAATTTTTGCCGGGGTCAGGGCTTTTGAGCTTCTTGTGCAACGACTTGATAATCTCTATTATAATAAAAAAGGCGGGCGGCCACTACCAAAAGAATATAAAAAAATTCTTATAACTGGGTATAATGCCGGTATTGGCACACTCGTTGATGCCCTCTTTATTCTTGATCACCCGAGTACCTCACTTGCATTTGATGAATTAATCCTGCCCCTTGCAGGTGTTTCAACCGAAGATACTCCGATCTATATGGCAATTATCGAAAATGCATCTGGCAATGGTGTTCTTGTTAACGGCGAAATTGATTATGACCTTGTCGAATTTCGCTATGATGAAATTTCAACCTATGCATATACGATTCTTGACTTGATTCCAAAAGAAGAAGAACCTTTATAATAATATATGAGTTTTTTGTTACACTACAAATTATTTTTGAATCTTTTATTCTTAAGCATCTTAGCGCTCTGTCTCGCAAAGTTTACGGGAACACTCGTCGCAAGTATTGGTTTGGGTAAAGAAGACAAGCGTCTTGAGCCCACTCTTGATACGCCTCCCATTCGTATTCAAAAAGATATTCAAAGCTATAACTCGATTCTTGATCGCAATATTTTTGATTCTGAAAAACATTCGCCCGATGAAGAGACAACGACTACTGAACTTGCGCCGGCAAAACCAACGTTAGATCTTAATTCAGCTCCTATAAAATCTTCGCTTAATGCAAAGCTTGTGGGTACTATTGTTACCTCATCAAAAGAATCATCAATTGCAATAATTGAAAAAGATGGAGTGGCCGAACGTTTTAAAATAGATGATTTACTGGATGGAGATGATGGGAAGATCACGGAAATCTTGCGCAATAAAGTTATTTTCATTCGTGATCTTCACCGCGAATATCTTGAGATCGAACAAACTGAACCTGAAATTGAATTTGTTGAAAATTACCTCCCTGGAGCTTCCGATGGATCAAATGACTCTATGGGCGGAATCACTGAAGTAGAAAAAAATAAATTTACGATAGATAAAACGCGGTTCGATAAAGCCTTAAAAAATATCAATAAAATTCTTATGAATGCCGCATCTATGGCCCATACCGTTGATGGCAAAATTGTAGGGTATAGAATCCTCGATATCGATCCAGGGAGTATTTACGATGAATTAAAAATAATTAATGATGATATTATTTTAAGCGTAAACAATAAAAAACTTGATGATCTTAAATCGATATTTACACTCTTCGAAACGCTCCAGAAAGAAACATCGTTTTCGATTGAAATCGAACGAGATGGTGAACGATTTGTAAGATCCTACGAAGTAAAGTGATTATTTCACCTCTTCTATCAACGATGGATAAATTGAGATATAACAGTAATTGTAATAGTTATTATCATATCTCGAATAGTACATCGACATATATTGATAGGTGCTATTATTAGTGCCTGTCGTGGTGTTCTCAAGCGTAAATGATCCAGATACACTCAAGGTTGCCTTGGTCGTCGTTCCATTCGATAACGTAACAGAAAGTTCTTGAGGTGAATTCCACGTGCCAAATGAATAACTTGTCTTGCCATAAAGGACATTCCATGTATCAAGCGTAAGATCAGCAGCAGCTTCTATCTTTTTGTCATCACTCGTATCACTCGAGGTACTATTGATATTTGCAATAACATTGGCTTTCTTCGTAACTGCATCAAGGGTTGCAGTTAAGATTATATCTTTTTGGAATGTATCTCTTCCAAAGAGTGCCTTGAAATCTCCACTATCACATTTTGAATCAACCCAATAATCGGCATAACCCCATTGATTTTTTTCCTGTAACGTTGCTTTAAATACTTGATTCGATAATGCCTTCGGAGTGTATTTAAAATTGTGATCAGAGGACAGATACAAGTTGAGATTACAGCTATTACTACTACTGTAATAATAGTAATTATAAATATAAACCGATAAATAATAGTAATTCTTATCAATCGACATCGAAGTACAGATGCTATTCGTATTTGAGTCACATTTATAATAGTAGTAATCATCATTTATTTGTGCTTCATTTTTATAAATAACATTTCCTGTAGGATCTTTAAAGGTAAACGTAATTAAGCCTTTGTCATTTTTTTCAACTGAAAGATAGGCCTCGGTACCATTGTAGAGATTCACAAGATCTGGATATGCGCTACAGTCACCAGTCAGTGTTAAATTTTTATATTCCTTCCATTTCCCAACATCAATATATTGGCCGGTTACCCCACTTGCACTTGTACTCGTATTTGCAGCCACAATCGTCCCACTCGGCGGAGGTGTAATGCCTATCTCAGCTTTCGTGAGTGGATCTGTCGTAAATGTCGCATAGATCGCGCAATAGGGTGCAACATAATTTGGGTTATCATACATATTAATATAGCAGCTTAATATATCATGGCTATTTGAATCTTTAGAAGAATAGCATCCGCCACTTACTTTAACGGGATCAGTAATGAAATCTTTATATGCATAGGCATATCCGTAATTTGATTCTAAGTTCAATGTCTCATTTATAGAGCCCATCGTGAACTGGACAACTCCATTTGAAACACCAATATCGGCAGTAAGATCAGTTATATCTAAACTCGAAATAAGTTTTGAAGACAGAAGGAGTGCTTTCACCTCAGTCTCGCTCATTTGAGAATAACTATAGTTTTTATCATAACACCAACTCGATTTTGCAAGATCTGCAGTACTGACCGTGTATGTTTTGGTTGCAATTTGAACATTGGCTTGAGTACTTGCTTCGGTAATGGCTACTTGAGCTTCTTCATAGGTTACCGCAGGATCGCCTTTCTTGGTCATATGAAAAACACCCGTTGCATTGACAAATTGATCCTCAAGCATGACCGGGCAATTTTCTCCTGACAAAGTTTCGACAACTTGAAAAGCACCTACAATAAAATCATCGCCTGCATCATAGATCGAAGAAATAACATCAGTAAAACAGGAAAGGCTTGAATTGAAATTAATGATCTTCTCACAGGTTCCACTTGCGCCAGACGGTATTCGATATTCCAAATCAAAACGGAAGCATCCCGAATCAACAAAAGGAACTTTAACAGGCTCAATAGAACCATTCAAAAATGAACTCGTCAGTGAAGACTGAGCGATAAGGCCGCTCTTGAGCGTCCCGTCACGCGCAACTTCTTGTGAAATATCTATCGTAAATGATTTATAGTCTTCTTTATTTCCTATTCCTGCCTCGGAAGAGCCTTCAGTTTGGCTTTTGGCAAGCGAGCTTATAGAGAGCCCTGAGAGATTTGTACCAAAATCCATGGTAACAGCATAACTCCCGTCAATTGACTGATGATACGGAATGTTTTCATTCGTCTCTACAAGAGCACCTGATGTAATAAGTTCCTCATAATTCGAAATAAGTAAGCTTCCATTTTTATCAATATCGAGTTGAAATACATTATCAATTGTAGCCGTAACATCTATCTCTTTGGTACCCATAGCCACAATTTCATAATCAGCTAAATTATCGACTGCTTTTACTTTAACAACCATAAACACATAGCTTCCCGAACATATCGCAAGGCTAATCTTTTCATCATAGGTTAATTTGGAAAGCACATATGGTTCACAGGTATCCTCTTCTTCATCTGATCCAAATAGCGAACCAAGAATAGTGCGAACAAGATTATCGCGTTTTAATAACCCTACATAGAGGAGTGCTTCTTCGTCTTCGGAGAGTCTTGCCGATGACGCATTTTTAAATAAATAACTTGTTTGGCTTGGTACTGCCTGTTTTCCCAAAAGGCTTGGAATAGCACTTTTTGAACCAGAGCTCACAAGAAGCTGGAGGACAATGCTACTTGTTGTTGCTGTATCCTCACTATCCTCTCCTCCGACTAATGATTCAAGTGGATCAGTAAGCCGTCTGCCGCAACCAATTACAAGAAGACCTACACAGCATAGCATGATTATTTTTGTTATATATGTTTTCATAGCTTCCTCCATTATTTATATTATAACTTATCTATAATTATTATATCTCATTTTTCTTATGAATGCAATAGTCTTCTAAAAATAGAATACTCTATGTATAAATAAAATTCAGTGATTTGGGTCACCAATTAAAATAATAAAATCGATACCCCAATCATCATAAGTAAATCATCAACGGTTTTATTCGATCCACCGACATTCAGTTTATAGAAATAATCGCGAATGCCGATGCGAACCGCAAGCCACGGAATTCCGGTATACATCTTGAGTCCTCCGCCAACGAGAATTGTTATATGCCGATCCCCTCCAATATATTCTTCTCCGGCACCGAGAATTGTGTACATATCAGCTTCAAGTGGAATATCGTTACTAATCCTGAGTGCCGCAGGAATCGAATACATAAAATGCCCATCATAGATTAAATGCGTATTCGAATTCCTCCCGGAAATTACAGGTGAAGCATTATCATAAATACTATCACCGTACATAACTGTACTTCCCAGTGACCAGGCTTGTGTCAGATGATAATTAAATCTACTCCCATATAACACCGATGTCTCAAGCACATCTCCATAATAGGGAACAATCATAGGACCAATTTCGAAATGTTTGATAGAATTATGTTTTCGTTTTTCAAAATCGATGACTTCGGGAAATGCAACACATTGGAAACAATACAAACAGAACATACACATCAAGAGAAGCAGTTTCATAATGACTCCTTTAATAAATAGTTGAACTATCCCGTAGAGCTTAACTAAAAACTAACACCTAAAACCTAATTATGGTGTATCCGTCACCGTAATCGTCTGATTCACATCCTGAGCAGTAGTTGTAACTGCTGTGCCATCAGGAAAAGTAACCTTAATATATCTATCACAATCCTCGGTACCAAGACCAAAATGCACTGTTGGTTCATTTCCACTCGCTCCATCAACAAATCGTGTTAATACACTTCCGGTAAAGTTAGAATCGCAGTCTTGATCGATCTGTACTTTAGCGCCAAATGCTGGACCGCCATTCCCTAAATTCGCGTTTACTTTCATCCAGTTGTTATGATCAGTATTATCAGTAATCGTAG
>CAZRKD010000058.1:1840-3414 GCA_964600515.1 uncultured bacterium | reverse complement strand
CCTCCACTACGTGTAGCAAAGAAATCAAAGTCGCCATCATTATCGTAATCTCCAACGCATCCACCTTGGGTAGTGGAACTTGTTAGCCCTATGCTTGTTCTACTCGTAAATGTCTTATCTTGGTCATTGCTATATAAATTAGTTCCACCGAGGAAAAGATCGAGATAGCGATCTTGTGTACCATTATTACTCGTATTCGTGTAATCAAATGCAAGAGCAAACTGAAGTGACGTATCGGTTGGCAAAGCCGTTGTCGAATGAATTTCCGTAACATTTGTTCCTGAACTATTATCGTAATAATACGTTCCAAACCCAGAGCTCTGGACAATTATGTCCGGATAATTATCGAGATTCATATCTGCAATAACGGCCATATACGTTGTCTGACTTTCGAGCGTATCATTAAATTGAGTAAAAGTTCCATCTCCATCATTTTTATAAATTTCATCCTCAGCTGAATCTATAGCAAAATAAACGTCTAAATCACCATCGCTATCGAAATCAAAAAACTTTACATCGTTGGTATTGAATGTTCCAAGATCAGATGTTGCGTGCTTATTACTAAATGTCCCGCCGTCAATAAATTTATAGAGTTTATCTGCAGCATTTGTTATTCCAATGATTACATCAAGTCCTGTTTCTCCAGCGCTATTATAATAATTACCCCATGAAGCTTTTGATGCACTCAGTGAATCTACAATTTTTCCTGAATCAGCAATGAAGTAATTGACGGTAACTGAATCCGTTGTTCCTGCTGCACTATCTGAAATTGAGCTACTCGAATTTGCATCGGTGCCTGATGCCGTTGCATCGATTGTGTAATCACCTTGTAATGCGGTTGTATAGCTTGCATCACTTTCTTTATACGCAAGTTTTGGTGTTATTTTAAATGTATAGTTACTCGTTGCTCCTCCTGCTATTGTTGTTGGAGCTGATACTGAGGTAATAATAAATTTTGTTGTTTCAACAACTGCAGTTTTTGTAAATACTAAAGCAACACTCGAAACATTAGCCGTTGCTTGACCTGTATTCTCCACAGGCACCGTCACAAGACTTCCACTTGAGCTTGCTTCAGCTTGGACTAATGCTGTTGGAGTAAAGGTGATTGCATTAATTTGGAGTACAGCCGCAGTTTGGACGGTCCAACTATCGGTTGTTGTTGCTCCATCACTATCAGTTATAGCAGAACTTGAATTTGCATCGGTTCCAGCAATCGTTGCACAATTAAGCGTCGTTGCGCCTGTTGTTGCGGATCCACCAACCGTTACAGTAAAATTATACGTCTTAATAGTACCACCCGCTATTGTTAAGTCAGCTCCACTACAGTTTGAACACGCAAGCGTATATTCACTCGATCGATCAGTTGCTCCTTGCTTTAATGTGAGATCTGCTGCCGCAATATCCATACTTGATGCAGAGGCTTGCCCCGTATTTTCAACAGCGATCGCAACGGCAATTGATGATTGTCCAATACTTACGGTCGTCGGTGTTGTGGTAACACTATTAACTCTAATCACCGCAGCTGTTTGTACTGTCCATGAGTCAGTCGTTGCTGCAAAATCGCTATCGGTTAT
>CAZRKD010000058.1:0-1740 GCA_964600515.1 uncultured bacterium | reverse complement strand
AGCGCAAGAGTAACGGTAATACTTGATTGGCTACGACTCACGGTCGTTGGCGTTGTCGCAATTGAAGTAATTGCCAGTGCTGCAGGTGCTTGAACCGTCCATGTATCAGTAGTATTAGCTCCATCGCTATCAGAAATTGATGTACTTAAATTTGATTCAGTTCCAGTAGCTGTGCAGTTAATCGTAATCGATGATGCCGTGAGAACTGCATCAATATTCTTTACATCAACTGAGAATGTATACGTGTCTTGCTCGGCTGGTGTAAGCGTCAGTTGATCGGCATTACTGCAATTAGTACATGACACTGTATAATCGCTCGTTCTAATATTAGTAAGATCGCTCGTTTGTTTAAAGTTTAACGTCGGTGTTACAGAAGTTGCATCAGCTCCTCCGGGATTTTCAATAGTAACACTCACGGTAATTCCGGTTTGTCCTTTACTGACAGTCGTTGGAACAATTGATACTGTAGCTACTGATACCTGCGCCTTTGTCGTAACGGTAAATGTGTCTGTAGGATTAATATCAGTGTCAGTTGTTGCAACAGCGTCATTCGCATCAGTTCCACTCACGGTTCCATAAGCAGTAATTGTTCCGGTTGTAGCTGTCGCACTCACGGATATGGTAAACGTAAAGTTTCCATTTCCTCCACCCGCAACTGTTGATGGATTACTTCCACTTGCAGTGATAGTATATTCGCTCGTTTTATCAACTCCTAATTGATCAAATTTAATCGCTGTACTCGAAATATTAGCAGTAGCAGTTCCCGAATTTGCTACGGTCACTGTCGCGGTGATGCTTGTTTGCGATTGCGAGACACTCGCTGGACTAAAATCAACCGCTGAAACCGTCAGCACTGCAGGACTTTGTAAGATAAAACTATCGGTTGTATCTGCCGCATTGTCTGAGACCGCAGCACCGCTATTTGCATCGGTACCGGAAATAGCCCCATTCACCGTAATCGTTCCCAGCGTGGCACCATCGTTTACATTTACGCTCAAGACAAATGTTCGCGATGCTGTTGACGATCCTGCACCTCCTATAGTCGCATGATCAGTAGTTATACTTGTTGTGTACTCATTGTTAGTAAAACTTAACGTCGGATCATTGAGATTTGCACTCGCCTTACCGCTATTCGTAACAGTCAATGATACGGCAAATGCTTCAGCTACACCATTTCTTCGGCTTACACTAGCTGGAGTAACTGCAATCGTCGTAACACTGAGCGATGCCGCTGATTGAGTTGCCAGTGCATTGGAACTAACACTCGTTGCAGTTACTATTTGGCCATACGTTGCATCAGTCGCTGTTGCGCTACATGAAAATGTGATAGAACCTTCTCCGCTACTCACATCACTATTTGCCACCGTAAAATTAAAGGTAAATGCTCTCGTTGCACTAGCACCACCTGTAGCATCAATTGTTGCATAACTTGCAGGTGTTAACGCCCCCACGAGTGTTGGGACAACATTTCCTGAGCCTCGTGTTCCCGAGTATGTGCACGTTGGCGTAAGGTTATTTGCCGCTTTAGTACCTGTACTCGTTACCGTATAGGTTACGGTCATTGATTGGCCAACCGAAGCAGTCGCTACAGAAAGCGTAACTGCACCGGAAATGACAGCAGGGCCACCAACGGTCCAACTATATTTTGTCGTTGCCGAATCATCATTAGCGGCAACATTATTTGCATCTTTTGCAGTAACGCTTGCATCAATCGTCTTTGCACCAGTCGGAGCATTTGTT
>CAZRKD010000057.1:0-9144 GCA_964600515.1 uncultured bacterium | reverse complement strand
CACGCGTAAGATCGTCGGCAGCGTCAGATGTGTATAAGAGACAGATCAAGAACAATGCTTCTACCATCTGATGTTGTAAATGTAGCAATAAATACTTCAGAAGATACGATTTCTAATGTAAGTAGATATTTACTGTTTTCAGGAAGGAAGAGCGAAAGCGCATTAATCTCATTTTGCATAGCCTGACTAAAGTCACTGATATTGCCACTCGGATATGATGAACAGAGATCGCTCGTCAATGTTTGTGCTGTTGCTTGGGCCTCAGCTTCTGGTACTGCGTAGTCGTTACTGTAGGTATAACTATACGCATAGGTATTATATTCTTCGGTCTTCGCCTGATCTTCTGCAAACATCGAGTATGTCATAAAATCATCGCTGTCTTCTAATACATAGAGAGCATCTGCATTCGTTAACTCGAGATCTCCCGATAACTTATTAGCTTTTGTCACATAATCGAAATAGCTCCAGAGATAAATCTGATACAGACCTGTTTTAATAGATTTACTATCAGACCCGTATAATCCATATTGATCACCTGAGAGTTTAACTGTTCCAGAAACTTCGCTACCCTTAATTGAATAGCTTGCTTCGGTTTTATCAGCATTCATCGTAATGAGTAAACTAACAGGTGCTGTTTCTGGATTCTTTCCAATAACCTGTTCTATATAGCCACCGAGTTTTGAACTTTCGATTGAACTCCACGATGATCCAATATATCCATAAGAATTAGGGATGGTAATAGAAAATGATTGTGATTCAGTCGATGCTGCCGCTCCTCCTGTTGCACCGGTTGCCGCTGTTCGAGCGGTTAATAAACAATCAGCTCCTGCTTTCGTTGCAGTAAACGCATTACTGACAACATTGTATTCATTGGTTTTATTTTTACAGGTTTTTCCATCTAACTTAGTTAATTGTTTTAAAAATCCACTCGATTTTTTACAGTCCGAATCGTCGCAAATTATGACTGCTTTTGTAGTAACGATTTCATCGCAACCCTTCACTAAAGTCGGGTTTGTTTCTTCAGTAACAATAGTAACACGCTTTTCTTCTGGTACTACATAGACTCCTTCGAATATCTCGCCATCAATAATGGTTACTGAGCCCTTTTTTGCTAATTCTCCGTTTGGACAGAGCGTAACAGCAGTTTCTTCTTTAGCATTTTTTGCCTGTTCATTACTTTTAAGTACTGTGCTCGCAGTTATATTTGCCCCCGAAGTACTAATAGCAATCGTATATGCTCCCTGAAAATTGGGAATATCAAAGTCTTCTTCTCTTTCGTTTTCACTCTCAAGAGTCGTAATCTCTGATAGAACTGCCTCTGATACCTTGAAGCCTCCATCTTTAAAAGTAATTTCACCAAAATCAAAATCGCCTTTTGGCTTAAAATTTTTCGTCGGTAATTCAACCCAAACCTGTGCAGAACCGTCACTGAGGAGTCCTCCAAGCCCACACAAATCGAATTTAATATCCCGACAAACAGAAAATCCGAATTTTCCTCCTTTAAGAAAATCGTCCGCGCTCATTTCGTCATATGCTAAAATGCAATCTTTCTTTGCTAAGAGTTCATCGATTGATTTGGGAATAAAAAGACATGCAAGAATTACTTTTTCAACGGTTGATGCCTTCTTTATTGCCTTCAATGCCGGAAGTGCTGCTGGTAGTGCTGCTGAAATCTGCGGTATTGCCGAGGCAATCGCCTGCGTTGTTTGAGAGCTCATGGTCATGCTCACGGGAATGAGGTTATCTCCCGTTGTTGCATCATCCGCTCCTCCATCACCGCCACTCACTGAATCAGTTGTTGGTAACCACGAAGAGCACGATGAAAAAAATAATATGATTAGTAATCCTACAAATGTTTGAGTGTATGTTTTCATAACCTCCCCTTTCTTAATAATGATACCTAAAGTTCTTCTATTTGTTATTATACAACAAAAAATAAAAAAATGCAAGATTTATTTATTAAACTATAACTTATTTAATAAAAAAAAGCGGTGATCTGTATCACGAACGAGCACTTTTTCATAACTCATTAATACTATTAGTACTTTAAAAATATCGGCTAAAAAACACTTTTTTTATTGCAAAATATAAAATCATATGATAGAGTAAAAGTAGCATGAAACTATCTATTGTGATATACTTCTTATTCATATACTCTTTGGTTGTGAATGCCGAGGAGCAAACCAAACAAAATCCGATACAAGAAAAACCTAAGGATACAATTACCTGGAAACCATCGACAACGCTTCAAGTTTATCCACAGGAAAACGACTCAATTCTCTATCTCAATGGAGAAAAAATTGACAAAACCCCGATGCGAATTGAAGGGATTAAGCCCGGCACCTACCGAATGCGAATTGAAAATCTATGGACCGAAGCCTTTGAGAAAGACATAGAGGTTAAAGAAGGTGAGATGAACGAGATCAAACCCACATTAACCTATCGGCCTATTTATAAAGATTATAAGAAATCAAAAACAATGTATAACGTACTTAAGATTGGAACTATTAGTTCATTCAGTCTCTCTGCCGTAGCATTTGGAGCATCATATTATTTAAAAGAAAAAGCCTATGATGACATGGTTGATTCGCGCTTTCTCTTATCGCAAGAGGCAATCGATACAGCGTTAAAAAGTGCCAATGATCTGGTGGCTTATTCAAATGCATCCAAGGCAGCATCATTAGGCTTCCTCGCCGTAGGATCCATTACCGGCGGGTTTACGATTTATGAATATTTTAGAGTTAAAAAAATAAAAGCTGAAGCAAAACTGAGTTTTGTTATATTAGAAAAGGCAATTTATTTAACCTATAATAGTTATTAAACTCATGAAATCGATTATATTCTTCTTATGTTTATGTATATTTTCCTGCGGCTTCGAAGAAAAATACGATGCCACAGCAAGCCCATTTGATTCAGGCAATCCGCTCTACGATGAAAGCAAAATACAAGTTACATTAAGCGCAAGTGCAATAAATGGAAGAGTTACACTTAGTTGGACTCAAGTGACTGATCTGCCTTCGAGCCTTATTTCCGGTTATAAAATTTACCGAACACCGCCTAGAGAAATAGAGACTGAAGAAGGAGAAGAAATTATCGATGAGGGGCCCTTGGCATCAGTCAATAAAAATACCACAAGTTATGATGATAGCAATGTAACTCTTGGTATAGAATACACTTATTATATTACTTATTTTAATGATCGTGATGAATCGGATCCCAGTAATGAAGTTCTGGCAATTCCCTGAATTGCAGCGGGCATTTTTCGCCTCAAAGAGATTTTAATTATTTCAATTAAAATAAACACTAAATATACAACCGTCATTTCTGAATGAATCGAAGGGTACATGAATTGAATAAGCCATAAAACAAAAAGTACTACAGTCCCATATAAAGTAATACGTAACTCAAGTAACAAGAAAAATGCTAAAATACCTTGTACAATAGTTAATAAAATTTCATGTTGTTGCATGATTGATAATTGCAGTGGCTCCAATCTGCCAAGACTTACATTATAAATCATGGGGAGCATTCCGGTAAGCACGGTCCATTGATTTATACTACTTGAAATAAAATTCATAATTCCAATCGGAGCCTTTTTTACTTTTCGCGCCCAATTAAATGCCGTGATTTTTTCCGGAAACTCCGTAACAAAAGGTGCAAACCACTGAATAAAAATAAAATTTGAAACACCGACACTTACGGCCAGCATTTTCATGCCTTCGATAAATGGATGCGCAACAAAATAAATTACTCCACCACCTATGAGAAAGAGTAACAGAATAGACGCATTCCTATTTCTCGGTTTCATTGTAACTACTTTACGTGCGACATAAGCCAAATCTTCTACTTCTTCCTCATCTTTTGGAGAAATACGAGAAAGCACCAATAAATAAAGCACATAAAATGAGATAAGAATAATACCGTCGAGAACGCTTAAAGAGCCTTTGGCATAAATCAAAATGAAATACAGTAATGGAGGAATAAATGAGATAACTTCAACCCAATGTTCATGATCAAAAACTATTTCCTTTTTAATTTGTCTTGTCTTAATGTAATGAGATATACAGGCAGTAAAAAAAACAAGGGGATACCCAAATCCAGCCAGAAGTCGCAGTGATCCCGTAAAATTTGCAATCATGAGTGAGCGTTCTTGATTCCATGCAAGAACTGCCTCAACTGCAAATTCAGGCAGCGTTTGAAGCCACGCTAATATCGCAAGCGCTAATCCTTGGGACATATAAAATTGCGCGGCCTCAGTTGCCCAACCAATAATAAGCGCTGCAAAAATAATCGCACCCGTCATAAAAATCGCAAATGAATAATTTACTTCTGATGTGGTTCCAGACGAAGCAAAAGCATATATAGTTGGAATACAAATGATTGTAATAATATAACTCAGATTCTTCATTTTATAAATTCCTTGCCCTTTCTAAATCCTCCATTGTATTAATTCCCACAATTTCATTTTCATCAACTTCAAGATACGAAACTTTTTCCATTCGAGATGCTTGTTCGACAATATCGGTTAAGTAGTATTCTTTTTGATCATTCAGATTACTCACTTTTGCAAGGGCTTCAAATAAAAAATGAACATCAGCTAAATATATTGCCGCATTAATATGATTAATCGTAAGCTCCTGCCTTGTTGCATCACGCGCTTCAACGATTTTTTTAATCTTCCCTGTTTTGTGCATAACAATCCGACCATACGAATGAGGCTTGTCTACCCTCGCCGTAAGAAGAGTAATGAGAGATTGTGTTTCATCAAAAATTTTTTGCATTCTTCGCAATGTTTCTGGCTTAATAAATGGTGTATCTCCTGGAATGATAAACACAGCGCCTTTCGTATGAGCGAATGTATCTTTACATACAAGAACTGCATGGCCTGTGCCAAGCTGTTCGGTTTGATGAACGAAAATCACTCGCTTAAATTTTCCAAGCGATTCAATAATGCGCTCTTTTTGATGGCCAACCACAACAACAATACGTTCATCAGCAATTTTGCTCACCGTCTCAACTATGTGCTCCAGAATAGTTTTATTATGTACTATATGAAGATGCTTATTGACATCTGACTTCATGCGAGTACTTTTACCCGCTGCTAATATTATTGCTGAACTCACTCTATTTTTCCTTTATATTTAATAATAAATCCTATAAATATGCATGCATGATCTCAACTAAAATTTTTCACATTTTTATATTTTTTAGTATACTCTTCATTGAATCACAAGCTTTTTCCCTCGAAGATACAAAAAAAAATATTTATTACACGGAAGAATACGAAAAGAAATTACTGCAGGCAATCGATAATCTCTTTGATAGAAAATACAAAGAAGCACTCGATGACTTTAAAGAATTAGAAAAAATCGATCCTTCATCACCTATGGGAAAATTCGGGGAAAGCGCTCTCTATCAAGTTCGCATGGTTGAAGAAGAAAATTTTAATTTTGAAAAGCAATACAGAAGAGCAGCTAAAGAAGCCCAAAAAGTTATAGAAAAAAAGATTTCTGATGAGCAAGGAAATGCATGGATTTATTTAATCGCAGGGGCAAGCTATGGCCTTGATGGGCTTCTCGAAGCACAAAAAAGAAATTGGTGGAAGGTTATCAAAAAAGGCTATTCAGGGTTGACCCATATTCAAAAAGCAAAAGAACTTGACCCCAAACTTTATGATACAGATCTCGGCATTGGTCTTTATGAATATTTCCGTTCTAAGCTCTCGGAAAAATATCCTTACTTACCTTTTTTTGAAAATGTTAAAGACAAAGGAATTCAAAGAATTATCAATGCAATCGGGAAGGCTCGTTTTACCGAGCATGCATCGTACATATGTCTTTCATTTGTGTATCTCGTAGAAAAAAATCCCGATAAACTTCTCGAATATGCGACAAAGATTGAGAATAAATACCCCCATAATCTTATGGCAAAAATATTTATCGCTCGAGGCTATCGAGAAAAAAAAGAATATACTAAAGCAGAAGAAAAACTCAAAGAAGCGCTTACAATTCATAAAAACTATGCAATGGCTCATCTTAATTTAGGATATATTTATCAAGAGCAGTTGGGAAAAGAAGGCTATGATATTAAAGCATTATCAGAGTATATACGAGTTAAAAAAACAACCAAAAGCCTTTCTTTACTTGCAACTGCTTATTATAATATGAGTAAAGTATATGAACATCAAAAAAATTATTCTCTCTCTGAACGTTATCTCGCTAAAGCACAAGCACTAAATCCTGAATTCAAAAAAGATAAAAAGAAAAAAGTTAAGACATTTGGTGTGTAATATTAAACATTCGTTCAACGCGGAAACTATTTTTTGAGCCCGATGCTATACAAATCAGATCCTGAGAGTAATTAATTATCTTAGCTAAATCACAACAAAAAATTTTTCCAAGATACTGCGGAAGAATACCCGTCTTACGAATTATTGCTTCATCAGTATCTGAAACAATAATTGATGGAAAATGAGGTAGCGTTTGTTCAAGAGAGATAAGAGAATCTGTATACCCTTCGGTAGTAAGTTTATCAAGAGATAGCGAATTGTTAATAGAAAACATACCCGAACGTAATCGTATGAGAGCTGAAAGACATGCATATGTTTCGAGAGCTTTTCCAAGATCATGAGCAAGCGTTCTGATGTAGGTACCTGACGAACAATGAATGGTAATAATAACAGAGGGAAAATCGACATGATCTATCTCAATTGAGTATACAACAATTTTTCGTGGGTGTCTTTCAACCGATTTGTCTTCTCGAGCGATTTTGTAGAGAGGTCTCCCTTTATGTTTTAGTGCTGAATACATCGGTGGAATTTGAGACTGTTCTCCTAAAAAATGAGTAAGTATATTGTGCACTTTTTCTTTACTCATATTTTCAATGTCTGTCTCATTAATTACTTTTCCCGTGATATCATACGTATCTGTTTCTTTTCCAAAAAGAATCGTTGCTCGGTAAACTTTATCATTCTGTAAATACGGTATGAGTTTTGTTCCTTCGCCAAGGCAAATAGGTAAAACCCCTTCAGCCAAAGGATCGAGTGTTCCTGCATGGCCGATTTTTGTTTTTTTTGGCAGAATTTTTTTTATGTGGCGAATGACGTCGTACGAAGTACAATTTATGGGTTTATGGATGTTCAATATTCCATTGATCATGTCTTCTTAAAGATGTTGTCTTACGGCCTTATAAACCTTCTTCTTAATCGAAGCAAGTGATCCATCCATTACACAACCCGAAGCATTTCGGTGGCCTCCGCCTCCAAAGAGTTTCGCAATCTCCGCAACATTGACATCTCCCTTTGATCGAAAACTAAGCTTGTACTTATTTTTTTCAATCTCTCTAAATTGCAGAGCAACTTCAATGCCTTTAATTGAACGAGGATAATTGATGAGCCCATCACATTCGGCTGTTGTTGCACGTGTTTTTTTAATCATGTCTTGTGATACCAAGATGAATCCAATTTTTTTTGATGCATCAATCGAGAGCGTATCCAAGGCCATTTGAATGAGTTTGAGTCGAGAGAGCGGCTGCGTTTCGAAAATTTCTTTTGAAACTTCCCATGAGTTAATCCCAACTCGAAGCATCTCAGCCGCAAGTAAGAATGTCCTTTCCGACGTACTTGAATATCTAAATGAGCCCGTATCAGCCATAAGTGAACTATAAATCGTGCGAGCCATATCTTTCGTGATTGACTGCGGGAATAATTTTACTACTTCATAGAGTACTTCTCCGGTCGCAGCAGCATCAGGATCAACAAAATTAATATGACCAAAGTTAGTATTCGTAAAATGATGATCGATATTAATTATTTTCGCGCCATGAGCTTCTATGGCTTTATACGCCTCGCCAATTCTTTGGATTTCACCACAATCTACAATGACAACGAGATCATATTTTTTTGGTAATGTATTTTTAAATTTTTCGCTATTTTTCAGATACCCACAATTATAGGGAACTACATCCTGATTATAGAGCGTATAATTTTTACCAATACTCTCACAAATTAATGAAATAACAATCGCTGAGGCAATACAATCAACCTCTGGATCTTTATGTGAAGCAATAAGAACATGAGAACTCGATTCAAATGCCTTCTTAATATCGTGTAATAGTAATTCTTTATTTTTCATTTTGTACCTTATGTATAAGTTCGTCTATTTTTAATCCATACTCAAGCGAAGTATCATAATAAAAAACAATCTCCGGAATTGAGCGCAATTCTAGATTACTTCCCACGCGTCTTTTTATAAATCCTCGTGCGCTATTTAATCCCGCAAGTACAGAATCTACCTTAGTCGCATCACCAAACAATGTAAAGTATACTTTTGCGTGTTTAAGATCCTTTGAAACCACACAGTCAGTAATAGTTACAAGCGAAAGCCTCGGATCTTTGATTTCTGTCTGCAGAATTTCGGCAATAAATCTCTTTAATTCATGGCCAACTCGCTCAGGTCTACTTGTTAAACTTTTCATGGATTATAATTCTCGGACTTCTTTAATCGTATATGATTCAATAACATCACCAACTTTGATGTCGTTGTAGTTTTGAATCGAGAGCCCACATTCATATCCTGAAGCAACTTCGCGAACATCATCTTTAAAGCGGCGAAGTGACCCAAGTGTTCCTTCATAAATAACGATGTTATCTCGAATGAGACGGACTAAATTATTACGAGCAACTTTGCCGTCTTGGACAAACCCTCCTGCAATAACACCTATTTTAGGGATAGTAAAAATATCGCGAACTTCTACATGACCTATCACTTCTTCTTTTTTAGTAGGCTCGACTGCACCTAAGATAGCATCTTTTATTCCATTAATTGCATCATAGATAATGCCGTAGAGTCGAATATCTATTTTTTGATGCAGAGCCATTTCTTTTGCTTTTCCATCAGGTCGAACATTGAAACCAATAATAAGAGCATTTGATGCTTGTGCTAAAAGAACATCAGATTCTGTAATTCCACCGACGCCGGTATGAACAATATTAATTCTGACTTTTTCGCTCGAAAGTTCATTATAGGATTTAACGAGTGCCTCAGATGCACCTTGAGTATCAGTCTTAATAATAATGTTAAGATCCTTTATTTTTCCCGCTTCAATTCGTTTATACATATCATCAAGACTTACCGAAGGCCTTTG
>CAZRKD010000056.1:0-9149 GCA_964600515.1 uncultured bacterium | reverse complement strand
GCACAAATTATAAAAACTATATCTGTTCCCATAAATTATTTATATTTATCCGCATTACTTAATAATTTTTCCATATCATATATTTTATCTTTTCGTGAAATTGCAACAAGGGTAAATTGAGGTGTTAAGGCAATCGCATCACAGGGACATGCCTCTTCACACATTCCGCAATAAATACATTTGAGCATATCGATTTCAAATTTTGCTGGTACCTTATCTCGATCGGGCCATGGTGAATCCTTCGCAACTATGGTAATGCATTCTGCGGGGCATGCGGTTGAACACATAAAACAGGCAACACATTTTGGTCTGCCTAATTCATCTTTATTTAATTTATGTTCACCTCGATAGCCTGGCCTCGGGATATGCCTTACCTCAGGATATTGTTCCGTAAAACGCTTTTTAAATAGAAGGTGTTTTAATGTTATACCCAAACCCTTTATGACTGCAGGCAAATAAAGATCTACCCACCATTTATTTTTAGATTTTATTGTTTCAGTATACATACTGTTGCCGTAATAAATATATTAAGTAGCGATAATGGAATAAAAATTTTCCATCCTAAGTTCATAAGCTGTGTCCATTTAAAACGCGGTAATGTCCATCGAATCCATATATACGTAAAAAGAACGAACGCCATTTTAATACCAAATACAAACATAGTTATTATACCCATAAAGATTGAAGAGTCATTCACATCAACAATGCCGGGAAAATACCAACCACCTAAAAATAATGTAACAATAATTGCCGAAAGTGTAATCATCGCAACATATTCACCCATAAAAAAAAGAGCAAACTTCATTGAGCTATATTCAGTATGATATCCTCCGACAAGCTCTGCTTCTGCTTCTGCAAGATCAAATGGTAGGCGATTATTTTCAGCAAGTGCAGCCACAAAGAAAAGTAAAAATGCGAGCGGCTGACGAAACATATTCCAACCGAAAATTCCATGCGCCTGATTCATGACAATTTCTTGCATACTCACCGAGCCAGCCATCATTATTATAGCTATCATGGAGAGCCCCAAAGTGATTTCATAGGCAATCATTTGAGCCGAAGCGCGTAAACCACCAAGAAGTGAATATTTATTCCGCGATGCCCATCCACCAAAGGCAATTCCATAAACGCCTAAGCCAAGAACTGCCAATATAAACATTACTCCGATATTTATATTTGTTAATTGTAGATTAATCATAAAGTCGCCTATCTGCATCTTATTTCCAAATGGAATAACCGCAAATGCAAGAGCCGCGGGGATAAAGGCAAGTAATGGAGCGCAGGTATATAAAAATCTATCTGCTTCACGTGGAATAATATCCTCTTTAAAAATTAATTTAATTGCATCTACAAATGGCTGCAAAAGTCCAAAGGGCCCTACTCTATTTGGCCCAATGCGATCCTGAATACCCGCCGAAATTTTTCGTTCACAATAGACTAATATAGGGACGAGTGTGAGAATCATTCCCAAGACAAAAATTATCTTAATTATTTCGATTAAAAAAATCATATGTTTGTCTGCGTCTCTATCATTATCCCTTGCGTTTCAACTTTTCCATAATCAAGTCCTCGAAATACATCTATTTCGGAAGACATTTCTTTAAAAATCCCTTCAGCTGAAATTATTCGTTCACGTACTTTAAGTTCAATTAATATTTCCTGCAAAATTTCGATTTCGGGTCGGGCGCCTTTGGGAGAGCTCAATTCTTTTGTTCCCTGCTTTGTAAGTAATCCAGATTTGCCCTCTTCAATCTCTGCTTGTACTGGATAACTCGCATCAAGACATTTTCGTATACGTTGTATTCGTCCGTCTCGATTCACAAATGTTCCCTCTTTTTCAACAAATGCTGCGCCTGGAAAGAGAGCATGCGCCCACTCGGTTAATTGATTTTGCATGATATCCATGAGAGCCACATATTCACACATCGCAATTGTTTTTTTAAGCCATTCAGGAATTTCAGTTATATTCGGAATTCCATTCATAACAAAAATGCCCTTAAAATCAGAAGACTCGGGTTCGGACCCCTTACCAAATACTATTTCTGCGCCTCGTGTATTAGGGGAACCATCTGCCTCTATCGTAAATCCATTTTTGAAAACCCTTTTTTCTCCTCTCGTATGACGAAAGATCGAAATATTTTCTATCCCCAAGGCATTCATTGTTTTTTTAAAGAGATACAATTCTTCATTGGTATTATAGGTTGAGGCAACACCAAGAAAGCTCGTCTTCCCATATTTTTGAATTCGAGATCGTGCCTCGCGCACAAAATCACGAGCAGTGCCTTTTCCGGTTCGTAATCTTTTGGGTGATGAAATATATTTGTAATTTAATCTCCCCTCGTCGCACATCCAATACTGATTTACATCAGCATTAAGTCTCGGCTCTAAGCGTTTCACTTCATTATTCAAAACCGTAACTTTGATATTGCATCCCTGCGAACACGATGGACATATGCTTTCGGTTGCAGCCGTGTACCAGACACGTGATTGATATAAAAAATCTTTACTAATCAGTGCGCCAACAGGGCATATATCAACGGTGTTGAGAGACAATGGGTCATCGAGTTCTACGGTTGGTGCGACATCAGCAACTGAGTGATCTCCGCGATTAACGATTGTCAGTTGCGCAGATCCTGAAATCTCTTCGCAGAAACGCACACATCGAGTGCAGGATATGCAACGATTACCCCAAATCTTTATAGTAGGACCTAAGTCTTTGGTGTCCCGAATGACCTTATCTTCTTTCTTAACTCTGCTCAATCCTTCACGATATTGATAGGTATAATCCTGTAACAAACATTCGCCTGCCTTATCACAAATAGGGCAATCAATGGGATGATTCACAAGCATAAATTCAAGTACTGATTTTCGAGCCGCTTGTACTTCTTGGCACTCTGTTTCAATAGCCATTCCTTCTGAACAGGGAAACGCACATGAAGCCTCTAATTTTTTTGATGTGCTCACCTTTACGAGACACATCCTACAATTACCCGCAATCGATAAACCAGGATGATAGCAATAATACGGTACAGGAATATTATTCTTAAGACAGGCCTCGAGAATTTTTGTGCCTTCTTGTACTTCTATGTCTTTACCATTTATTTTAATTTTTGGCATATATCTACTTAATTCCTGTCATTTCTTAAATGGACATCCTTTCATTTGCACGTGTTCTTCAAATTCGCTATAAAATTTTTGTACATATGATCGAGCAGGCATTGCAGCTGCATCGGCGAGCACACAGATTGTACGTCCAACCATATTATTGGCAATTTCTGTTATCAGAGAAAGATCATTTTTTGTTCCATCACCTTTTTCAATACGCCCAACAATTTTTGCAAGCCATCCAGTTCCTTCACGGCATGGCGTACATTGTCCACATGACTCATGAGCATAAAAGCGAAGTACGTTCCAGAGGGCATCGACCATACAGGTACTCGTATCCATAACAATTGCCGATGCAGTTCCAAGCATTGAACCAATTGCTATCAGTGAATCAAAATCCATTTTTGTATCGATTTCATGTGCCGTCAGCACTGGGCATGAAGAACCTCCAGGAATAACCGCTTTCAAATTTTTATCATCGAGTACCCCTCCGCCATATTCGTAGATAAGTGTACGCAGAGAAATACCGAGCGGAAGTTCATAGAGTCCTGGTTTTTTAACATGGCCTGATAATCCAAAAATTTTTGGCCCTGTACTGTTCTCCGTCCCAATATTTTTGTACCAATCTGCTCCGTGGAGAGCGATATGTGGAAGGTTTGCAAGTGTTTCGACATTATTCACAACTGTCGGACATCCAAAAAGTCCTTCGATTGCAGGAAATGGAGGTTTTATTTTGGGATAACCGCGGCCTCCTTCGAGCGATGATAAAAGCGCTGTTTCCTCACCGCAGATATAAGCTCCAGCACCACGATGTATTGTAATATCAAGTTTGTAGCCCGTTCCAAATATCGAATCACCTAAAAAATGTCGTTCATATGCTTCATTAATAGCTTTTTGTAAAATATGCGCTCCATTTACAAATTCTCCACGGATATAAATATAACACGTATGAATTTGGACAGCGAAACACGCAATGATAATTCCTTCGATAAGCTGATGAGGATCTTTCTCAATAATAAGACGATCCTTAAAAGTTCCGGGCTCACTTTCATCTGCATTACACACCAAATATTTAGGTTTCGTCGTTATCTTCGGAACAAAACCCCATTTCATGCCACATGAAAACCCAGCTCCTCCACGTCCACGTAAACCACTTTTTTTAACTTCTTCAATCAGCTCATCTGGTTTAAAATTTTGTATCGATTTTTGTGCAGATTTATATCCGTCATGCGAAAGATAAAAATCCATCGTATGCGAATTGTGATGTTTTACATATTCAGTTAGTATCGGCTCAAAATTCATTGCTTTTTCCTTAATTCATCAAGTAAAAAATTAACTTTTTCAGGGGTCATATGTTCAAAATCATCTTCATTTATTTGTAAAAATGGCGCTCTATCACAGGCTCCTAAACATTCAACTTTTTTAAGTGTGAACATTTTATCAGGAGTTGTTTCGCCATTTTTAATTCCAAGCTTTTTCGAAATATGATCAAAAAGGAATTCTGATTTTCGAAGAGCACAGGGAAGTGTAGAACAAAGCTGGATTAAATATTTACCCGTTCCCGGACGTCGGTAATAGGTATAAAAAGTAAAGACGCCAAAGACTTTTGCCGGAGAAATATCAAGAAGTGAAGCAACATATTCCATTCCTTCATTCGATATCGTACCAAATTCTCGTTCGAGTAAATAAAGAGCCGGCAAAAGCGCTGCTTCTTTTTTTGGATATCGACTCGTAATTGTTTCGAGTTCTTTTAAAACGGTATCGTTAAATTTCATTATCTATCCAATTCCCCTGCAATTATATTTAAGCTCGAAAGCACCGCAACTAAGTCAGAGACCATAAGTCCCTTACACATTGCAGGAAATGCCTGATAATTATAAAACGATGGCGGCCGAACACGCATGCGAAAGGGCTTTTGAGTTCCATCGCTTACTATATAAAAACCAAGTTCTCCATTAGGAGCTTCTGTAGAAAAATACACCTCGCCTTTTAGAGGGCATACTCCATGGCCAAACATAAAGTTTTTAAAATGATAAATTAATCCTTCAATCGTATTATACACTTCATCTTTTGCTGGAATTACAATCCGTGGATCAGAAGTATTTACGGGCCCTTCTGGAATTCCTCGAAGCGCCTGATCAATAATACGGAGACTCTCCCTCATCTCAAAAAGACGAATGTGATAGCGGGCAAATGAATCACCGCTTGTCTCAACCGGTATTGCAAAATCAAACTTTTCATATGAAGAATAGGGATGTGCTTTACGAATATCGTGCTGTACTCCAGTTGCGCGTAAGAGCGGTCCTGATAAACCATAGCTTATAGCTTCTTCTTTCGTGAGAACTCCCATACCCTTTGTTCTGTCGAGAAAAATTCTATTATTCGATAACATCTCTTCTATTTCATCAATTGTGTCCTTACACTTGTCCATAAATGCCCGGACTATTTTGTCAAAGTCAGAAGGGATATCGCGAAAAAGGCCGCCAATTCTTGTGTAACTTGTGGTAAGCCTTGCACCGGTAACTGTTTCAAATATATCGTAGAGCCGTTCTCGTTCGATGAATGTCCAGAGCATGACACTAAATGCACCTAAATCCATTGCCTGCAAACCAACACATAAAATATGATCGGCGATTCGAGAAAGCTCACACATGATAACTCGTATATATTGGCAACGCGGAGTCACTTCTAATCCCATGAGTTCTTCAACTGCAAGGGCATAGCCGACATTATTACAAAGTGGAGAAAGATAATTCATGCGATCAGTAATAACAACTATCTGATTATAGGTCCTATATTCCGCAAGCTTTTCAAAGCCGCTATGAAGATACCCAATTTCAGGTGTAATTTTAAGAACTCGTTCACCATCGAGTTCAATGATATTTCGTAAAGTTCCGTGCGTTGCCGGATGTTGCGGTCCAAAATTAATGATCATCCGTTTGGCGCCTAAATCACCTTCCTCGTATTCAATTTTTATTTTATCGTCTCGTGCCATATCTATTCATCACCCGTATATTTCGGAAAATTATCTCTCTCACCTCGCCCCTGTAATGGATAATCTTTTCTTAAAGGATATCCATGATAATCATCAGGCATGAGAATTCTTTTTAAGTTTGGATGATTCAAAAATTCTATTCCATACATATCGTATACCTCTCGTTCAGCCCAATCAGCCGATGCCCAGAGAGATGAAACGGAATTAATTTTTGGATTATTTTCACTCACGAATGCTTTTATTCGAATAGAAGAATTATTATTAAATGAATAGAGATTATACACGATACAAAAACGTTCAGCCATGCCTTGGTTTAAATAATCAAGGCCGGTCACATCCTGTAAATAATTAAATGCGCATAGAGGATCATCTCGCAAGAACTTTAGAATTTCGAGAATTCGCTCGTGTTTCACCTGAATTATTGTTTGCCGAGCTATCTCTTCGGCTTTTAGAATTTCTTTCCCAAACTCCTTTTTTAATTTTTCTATCACTTGTTCATTCATGTTATTTGCCTGTAAAAATTAGGATAAAATGCGATTTATTAGATACTACAAATAATGCAATAATCAAGCATTTAGTCGTCGGCTTTTTGCAATCTCCTGAATCTTCATGATACCATCAATGAGGCTTTCGGGTCGCGGAGGACAACCAGGGACATAGACATCGACAGGGATAAATTTATCTACCCCTTGGATCATTGCATAGTTATCAAAAACCCCACCGCATGAAGCACATGCGCCCATTGAAATACACCATTTTGGTTCGGGCATTTGTTCCCAGATTTTCATTAACACCGGCATCATCTTGAGTGCGATTCTGCCAGATACAATCATAAGATCTGATTGGCGTGGTGAAAACCTTATAACCTCAGCACCAAAGCGAGCTAAATCATAGCGCGATGAAAGAGTCGCCATCATTTCTATCGCGCAACAAGCGGTTCCAAATGGCATAGGCCAGAGCGAATTACTTCGAGCCCAACCCACGACTTTTTCAAGTACTGTGGTGAGAATGCCTTCTGGCAGTTTTGCTTCTAGTCCCATTCAAAAACACCCCTTCGTATTATATAGACAAGTCCAAAGCCAAGCACTCCTAAAAATATCGACATCTCTATAAGTCCTACTACACCTAAGCTTCGAAAGATTACTGCCCAAGGCAATAAAAACACGGTTTCAATATCAAAGAGTATAAAGAGAAGTGCGATGAGATAGAATTTTACCGAAAATCGCTCGCGCGTATCTGAAATAAGGGGCACTCCACATTCATAAGGAGAAAGCTTTGCTGCGCTGTATTTCCGCGGACCCATGAGTGCCGAAAGCGCAAGAATCACAACTCCAAGCATAATGAGTGCTCCAGCATATATGACGATTGTATACCATTCCATAGGAGTTTACTAAAACATAAAGACCTTATAAAATCAAACTATGAAAATAATCATCATCGATGGCTATAATCTCATTCATGCAATTCCCGAACTCTATGATATCTTTTTACGAGATATGCACAAAGCTCGAGAGCATCTGATTTTCAAGCTTACGAGTGCATTCATGACTCATTCATTTCAGTGCATTGTAGTTTTTGATAGTAAAGAAGCAAGCACACATTTTGAGAGAAAGAATGAACCCATTCGCGTAATCTATTCATATCCTGAAGGCACCGCCGATGATGTTATAGTAAAACTTGTCAAAGAATCGCAAAGACCTCGGAGCATCGCCATAGTCTCGGATGATAAAGCAGTTCGGGCAAATTGCAAAGAAGCAGGTGCGCATGTTCAATCACCTAAAGAGTTTTGGTACACATACATAATTGCTCATTCAAAGAATAGAGCACATCCTATATCAGAAAAACCTGAAGTTAGATCAGAAGAAGACATGAGATTTTGGGAAGAATATTTTACTAAAAATGAAACTACAAAAAAGAGAAATTGACAAGAGAGCGAGAAGCTTACTCAATAAATTACGAGAGAGTGGCGATGATGAAGTCCTGAGACTCATCAAGAGGCTCAATCTCAATTCAAATCATATCCGTGATTTCTATCAGCTCTTTCATGATTTAGAAATAAAATATGGAAAAAAGAAAAGTACTTTTATTGATGAACTCCAATTGAATCATCATCAAAACATTATTCACATTAAATCGCTGCTCACCAAAACGCTCTATCCAACGTTTACTCATTATCAAATAAGACTCAATGACCTGTTGAAACAACTTAAACTTTTCCCCTATCTGACACTTGAATTGCCCCGCAATTTTGAAGGCAATGAAGTGAATCTCTTTATTGATCTTTCTCAATCAAAAAAAGTTGATCCTCGCGAAATAATAGAAATTACCCAATCATCTGCTTTTCAAGAAATTAATGTACTCTTAAACCATGAGGAGTAATAGCTATACAGCCATTAGCCTTGTAGAATATGGTTCCATATAATTTTTGGAAGATCTCATTCTCAACCTAGCAATTTTGAGGCATCTTGAACCTTCTTTAATTTTAGAAGTAAACAGGTATAGGCTTCACCATTATTATTGGGCACCTCAATAATTTTCTAAACAGCCGTTCAAATGTGTAAACGGATTATTTTTTAATTTTTTCAGTGGACAATTTTACTCAAATCAGGATATACATCTTGTGTGTAACATCATTCACAGGAGGTCAGTATGCAAAGAATATTTTTAGTAGCTTCGGTAAGCGTCGCTGTTTTATTTCTTCTTTCCGCCAGTAAATTCAACTGCTACAATGCGAAAATAGATAGTACTGGTGAAAATTCATATATCGAATACATTACCATTGATGGAAGTAATACTGATGTTCGAACCTATACTGTTAGATATCCCGATGGAATTTATGAATATAAAATTACAACTGATAAATATAAAAATAAGTATATTAAAGATGAAAGTTTACCGATCACTTATGTGAACATAGAAAATGGTAATGATGTTGGCAGATATTATGTCGTAAACATGTATTATTTTTTAGATACTTTTATCGAAAATGAATCCGAACAAGCGATATTAGCTAACTGGGTTGGTGATCCAGATAAACCTACAGATGTCC
>CAZRKD010000055.1:0-9200 GCA_964600515.1 uncultured bacterium | reverse complement strand
TAATCGCTCCTCCCTTATGACCTTAATGTCGATTTATTTATGCGCAGTTATATATATCAGAAAAGCCTATAGATCAGAAAATAAAAGCGACGTATTCTCACGAAAAGAATGGAATTATTTATTACTGGATTCCCGCTGAATATCTGCCATAAACACATGTACATCGAAATGAAAAGCTAGTTGAATAGCATTTCTTGTATTTGATCTCTATGCAACACAAGATTCATAGATTTAATGTCATCTATCTTCAATGAGGTTAGATCCATTAAATTTCTTTCTCCATAAGCATGAGAATCAGGATGCTTAAGATGCCCTACTAAATGACCAATCTCATGAGCAATGATAAAGGAATACGTATTGATTAATTCTTGATTGGTCTTAATATTTTCAGAAATAAACGATGGAATTTCAAAAACAAAAATGGTGCGAGTAGATTGAGACGACCAACCTCCAACTGATGACGAATTTTTACCTTCCATAAAACCATTCCACAGTATACTTAGAAGTTTATCCTTCACCAATTGATCCAGTTCTTCATGAGTAATTCTCTTTTGCTCAATAAGATCTTTGTTATTTTGCATCATTGTAGTATACTCATTTGTATAAACCTTACTAAGATCCTGTTGAATATTCTCGCTACCCAATAAATCATCGACAAAGAGCTTAGGATCTTTCTTATAAATTTCTTTTAATACTTCTTGGGTTTTTACAAACCGAAGATTAAATAGCTGTGCATTTTTCGAGAAAATCTTTTCAAAATCTGAGCCAAGAGTTTTACTTAAAAACTCGTGTATTTTGCTCAAAACATCAGTTATAAATTCGTTATTCTTAAGCACCTTTTTATGCTTTTCAGACACGTTTTCATCAACCATAATCTTATCAATATGAAGAACTGTTTTTATTTTGATAAGATTGATTTCTCGAGTTTTCAGCTTTTCTCCTGCGAATGCTTGAGATATCAGCAAGATAAAAAGTACATTTAATACTACAATTTTAAGTTTCATAATTAATCCTTCTAAATAATTAGATATCTCCAATAATATATAAGCAAGTTCTATGCCAAAATATAATATTTATAAGTATTTAAATTTACAAAGAATCTTATATCTTAAGCGCTTAAGAAATTGAAGGCTTTATGTAGTTTATTTATGCGGTATGTAATAGTTGCACGCGTTTATCTTCCATGCCGAATATCGCGCCCTTGTACCATAAAGATAACTTGCTCAGCAATATTCGTGGCATGATCGGCAATGCGTTCTAAGTTTTTGGTGCAGGCAATTAATCGCGTGCTTCGAGATATAGCATCAGAGCTTTTTTGCATAATAGCGATTAAGTCTGTAACGATTTTTTGATTGAGGTCATCAACCTCATCATCGATTTCACAGACTGTCTGTGCACGAGCTGGATCTTTTTCAACAAAACTATCAAGTGCGTCTTTAAGCATTTTTTGAGTCTTGCCTGCCATGAGGGGCAAATCAATATAAGGTTTCAACTGCGGTTCTTTATTGAGCTCAATCGACTGTTCCGCTATGTTCATAGCAAGATCTCCAATGCGTTCAAGGTCTTTACTGATCTTGAGTCCAATAGAAATAAAACGTAAATCAGAAGCAGCAGGCTGACGGAGTGCAAGCATCTCGAGACATTTTTCATCGATTTGCATTTCGAGGATGTTAACTTCTCCCTCTTTAAGAGCAAGGTCTTCCATTAAGCGAGAATTCCGTTCCGTAAGCACCTTGAGCGCTGTTGTGATCATTTCCTCAGTCAGGCCACCCATCTTGAGGATGATTTCTTTTAAATTCCGCAATTCTTTCTCATAATGTTTATCGGTATGTTCATCTCTCATCATCCGAACCTCCCGGTTATATAATCCTCAGTTTTTTTCTCACGAGGATTGGTAAAAAGTTGTTTTGTTTTTCCAAACTCGATTAATTCACCCATATACAAAAAGGCAGTAGAATCAGATACTCGAGCAGCTTGTTGCATATTATGAGTAACAATAATAATGGTAACTTTTTCTTTGAGCTCTTCAATTAATTCTTCAATTCGAGCAGTTGCAATGGGATCTAATGCTGACGTTGGTTCATCAAAAAGAAGAATCTCAGGCTCTGTTGCAAGTGCACGTGCAATACACAGTCGCTGCTGTTGCCCTCCGGATAAATTAAATGCTGGTTTATACAAACGATCCTTTGCTTCATCCCATAAAGCAGCAGCACGAAGCGATTTCTCACACTGCTCGTCGAGCAAACTTTTCTTTTTTGTGCCTCGAACTTTAAGTCCATAAATTACATTTTCATAAATTGATTTTGGAAATGGATTTGGTTTTTGAAATACCATGCCGATTCTCATACGGATTTCGATTGGATCGATATGAGAACCCACAAGATTAATAGTCTCAGGGTGTAACAAAATTTCTCCTTCGTATTTATTTCCGGGATAAAGATCATGCATGCGATTAAAACAGCGTAAAAGCGTACTCTTCCCGCACCCCGAAGGGCCAATGACAGCAGTAACTTTTTTTTCTTCGATTGGCAAAGAAATGCCTTTAAGCGCCTGCACCGAATCATAAAAGAAATGTAAGTTTTTTACTTCCGCTTTATTCACCATTGGATTTTTTTCCTATATTTGTAACGTAAATACATTGCAAGCGCATTCATGCTAATACTCATAAAAATAAGTACACATCCCGCGGCAGCGGCATTCTTATGAAAATCAATTTGTGGCCGCGAAACCCAATTAAACATCTGAATCGGCATAACGGTAAAGGGAGATTCGAGCCAGTCAAATGAAATGAATGGGAACTCAGAACTAAATGGCGAGTCAGGCAAGAATGCAATAAACGTAAGTGCTCCAATGGTAAGAAGCGGAGCTGTTTCGCCGATTGCCCGTGAAAGAGCAATGATAATTCCGGTAAGCGTTCCGCCTGCTGAATAGGGCACAAGATGATCTTTAATGACTTGCCATTGTGTTGCTCCAACTGCGTGCGCAGCCTCTCGAATTCCTCGTGGGATAGTTCTCAAAGCTTCACGAGTCGAAACAATAACAACCGGAAGTATTAAAAGACTCAAGGTCAAACCTGCAGTCAAAATACTTTGGCCCAGCTCAAGTTGATACACAAAAATTCCTAATGCCATAAGTCCATAAATTATAGAAGGAACACCTGCAAGATTTGTAATATTTATTTCAATAAAACTCGTCATCCAATTTTTCTCTGCATATTCTTCAAGATAAATTCCTGCAGCAACTCCAATAGGAACAGCCGCAAAAGCGGTTACCGCCATTACTAATGTCGTTCCAACCCACGCTGAAAGAATACCTGCTTCTTGTGGAAAACGCGATGGGAATGACGTAAAGAATTTGAGCGAAAGCCGAGGAACGCCATCGATCGCAAGATCGATTATTAAGGCTAGAAGGACCATGAGGGAACTAAATGTAAGGAGCAAGCTTATTAAGCTAAAAAGCTTGTCTTTAATTTTATGTTCGTGAATTTTTTTTTGGATCGAACTCATATTTTCCTAATACACTTCTCTAAATCTTTTCCTCAAATAATATCCAATGACATTAAATAAAAACGTCATTGAAAACAATGTTAATCCTGCGGCAAATATAGTCTGGTAGCCGATGCTTCCATGCGGTAAATCTCCGAGGCTGACCTGGACAATATATGCGGTAATTGTTGCTGCTGGTTCTCGAGGATCAAGGGTTAAATTGGGTTGCATACCAGCTGCAACAGCAACGACCATTGTTTCTCCAATGGCGCGTGAAAAACCAAGAATATATGCAGATGAAATACCTGAAAAAGCCGACGGAAAAACCGCGCCAAGCGCTGTTTGAAAACGCGTAGCTCCCATTGCATATGATGCTTCTCGAATATGCATGGGTACACTTCTCATTGCATCTTCGGAGAGTGAACTTATATAAGGAATTATCATTACTCCCATGACAAGGCCCGCAGAAAGCATGTTGAAACCTGGAAGTTCCGGCATAAAAAATTGTAAAATCGGGGTAACAAATAAAAGTGCGAAATAACCATACACGACTGTTGGCACAGCTCCAAGAAGCTCAAGTATTGGTTTTATCACTTCCCGTAATCGGGGAGATGCGTACTCAGAAAGGTACATTGCAATTATTGTTCCTACAGGTAGTGCAAGTAATAATGCTACGGCAGAAGTAGCAAGCGTCCCACTTGCGAGTGGTAATATTCCATAATGAGCATCATCAAAAAGTGGACTCCATTCAGTATCAGTCAGAAAATCAATAATTGAAATTTCGTTAAAAAATTGAAGCGATTCGTAGAAAAGAATTCCAATAATCCCACCCGTAATAACAATAGATGAGAAAGCAGCAAGAAATAAAATAATTTTTGCTCCTTTCCCATTGAGTTTTCGTATCGAAAGATAGGTCAAACTTTTGGTTTCCTTCCTAAAATTTCTTCTATGGTAAGTCCAACTTCAGACTGCCCCGCAAAAACAGTTCCTATTTGATTTTCATTGAAACGTTTTTCTGCACTGGCATATGCACTTGGAGCTAAAGGCATATAGTTTGCTTCTTTCACGAGTTTGGGAGCATTCTTAAGATAATACTCAACAAATTCTTTTACCGCTGGCTTTTTAAGTGATTCTACATTTACATAAATAAAAAGAGGACGTGAAAGAGGTTGATACGTTCCATTTTTTACGGTTTCTTCTGATGGCATTACAGCTTTCTTGAGAGAGCCAATTGCAACAGCTTTCAGCGTGCGTGTATTTTCTTTGTAATAGGAAAATCCAAAATAACCAAGAGCATATGGATCATTCGCAACACCACTGACGGTAACATTATCATTTTCAGTTGCCGTATAATCGGTACGACTCGACGTTGCTTTTCCTACAATTGCTTCAGTAAAGTAATCAAATGTTCCTGAATCAGTTCCTGCGCCATAGAGTTTAATTGGTTTTTTTGGCCATGTTTTATTTATTTGATTCCAGTGGGTAATGGGCTTTGCACCTTTTGGCGTTGGCTGCCATATTTTTTTTAATTCAGCAACAGTTAATGATTTCACCCATGTGTTTTTTGGGTTCACCACTACGGTTAAAGCATCATACGCGACAGGAAGTTCAATATAGCTAATTTTATTTTTTTTACATATCTCCATCTCATTTTTTTCTTTTTTTTCCGACTTAAGAATTGGCCGAGATGCATCAGCGATATCGATTTCTCCTTTACAAAACTTCTTGAATCCTCCACCGGTTCCTGAGGTTCCGACAGTAACTCGAATGTGTTTTGCATTTTGAAAATCTTCTGCAACTGCTTCAGAAATTGGAGCAACAGTACTTGAACCATCGATTTTAACAATAGTTTTTTCTTCTTGAGTTGCATCTGTTGCATGCAACAAATAAGGGAAAATAAGCCCAACCAAAACAATTAAACATCGTTTCTTCATACCTGTCTCCTTCATTAAATTATTTATTATATATTTCATACGTTTACAATCATTTAATTAATGATTTTTATCAGAAAATTACCTGCATCTGGGCACGAATTCGATTATCATTAATGTCCTGCCCTCGGACATTAATAAGCGCTGTATAGTCTAATTGGAGCTTTATTCCATGACCAACAAAAAAGTGATTGAGACCAACGGAGTATTCATATTGATCAGCAGCTCCAACTTCAAACCCTACGATGCGATCGATCTCTTCGCTTTTTGCCGTAAGCATGAGAATAGGGATATGTTTTGTTTTTTGATCTTGTTTCAAAAGCCTTGATATTTCTAAACCATCCATATCAGGCAACATAAGATCAAGGATAATAAGATCAGGCACTATTTTTTTAGCTTTACTTAAACCCAATGAACCATTTGAACAAAGAGAAGAATCAATTTTTTCTTGCTTAAGATTATAGGCAATAAGCTCTGCTATATCTTGATCATCTTCGATTATGAGAATGTTCATGGTATGTCGAATAGAATGCCGAGAGCTCATTTGTCAAGACGCTCTCGCAATTGACATGGCCGAGAGACTCTTATACTATGCGACCCTCATGTGGACTGACGAAAAATATACCGCGCTCACCGAAGAGCTTATTAAATCATATCCCAATTATTCATTTCGTTTTTTAAAGCACTATTCTATTTATGGCCAAGAAGTTCAGCTTTTTTACTACGAGAAGGCGAGTACTGAAAATAGCAGACGCCGGGCTTCGGGAGTTATGCTCACATTTAATGGCAACCCCGGTGATATTTTATGGAATATACAGAATGATACCAAAGAAGGCGTTGTCGAACTTTTACGTATTCATAATCGCATTGGCCGAACTCGCGGATCATTTAGTACAACGTTATTTAAAGGTCCAATGGATATGGGCAAAATGGAAGATACTCGCCCGTACAGCCCACTCGTTCATACGCAAAAAAAATCACCGCCGCGTCCTCAAGAAAAACCAAAAGTATATGCTACAAAAAAGCCTCTTCTTCCACCAAAAATTATTCGCAATGAAAAACCCACCTCAGTAACCATGGAAAAATTCAAGGAATTGGCAATGAAAAAAGGCTGGATTAAAGGGAAATAAAGACTTAAGGCAGAATGCTCAAGAATGCATTCGCGCTAATAATCTGCCCTCTTTCCTTCCCATACAAAGGAAACCATTCGTGAACATCCGAGACCTCTACTACTTGGAGGGTAATTTCCGGCATAAGTATATCGGCAAATTTTTTGAGTTGTAATGAAGGAGTAGCGTCTTTTTGTTTACATTCAATGAGCATCCATGGCTTTCGATTTTGTGTAATAAGAAAATCGACTTCATTTTTGTCTTTGTCGCGAATAAAAAACATCTCAAATGTTCCAAGGCCTGTATCGGTCCAATAATGAACTGCCTTCAAAAGATGCCCGGCAATAAGATTTTCGAATCGTGCGGCAGGATCAGTAACTTCAGACCAATCCCAAAGATACATCTTCGGCTGTTTTTTAAGTGAGCGGGCAATACTTTTTTGAAAGGGCCTTATTTCGTATACATAAAAGAGTTGTGAGAGCAATCTTATCCAACGTTTTATTGTTCCATGAGCTACTTCTAAATCTTCAGATAAAGATTGATATGAAAATAAAGATCCTACACGTTCCGGAAGAAGGGCAACAAGAGATTCGATAAGTGCTACATCATATGCACGAGAAAGATCAATGAGATCTTCTTTAACTAAACGTTCAACTCGTGTGCGTCTCCAGAGATTGGTAAACGTATCATCTGATTTCAAATAGGGCTCGGGAAATCCTCCGTGATGAAGAAGATTATCTAAAATCTGATTGGTTACGTGTTTCTTTTTCTTGAGCGCATGTGATAATTCGTTCGGACTATTGACTGATGTATTAAGCAGTTCACCAATGGTTAAAGGATGCATGCGAAAGAGAAAGTATCGCCCTAATAAACTCTCACCTCCTCGCCTGAAAATGTCTAATTTTGCACTCCCGGTTACAAGAATATGGCTCGAATGTTTGCGTTGATCATAGAGACCTTTAAGATTTACTTTCCAACGAGGCGCCTTATGTAGTTCATCAAAAACTGTCAGGATCTTTTCATCGACGAGTTCGGGAATAAATGCCTTAGGATCTTTTGTCCATTGACGTCTAAAGGTCACATCATCCCAGGTGTAATAATTTTTTCGCCTATATTCTTTCATCATTTGATCAGCCATCGTAGTTTTGCCAACTTGCCGAGGACCGGAGAGAAAAGCCATCTTATTATGATGAAAGGCAAGGTTTATGATTGATGTGCTATATAATGATCGTTTTATCATATGACTATTTTAACATCGATGTTAATTTGGTCAAGACTATTTTAACATCGATGTTAATTTGGTCAGACATATTTTTTTCATTACTGCAAAAATTTCATAGTATTTACCAAAAAAAAGTATTTTTTTGTAATCAACGAGAGAAATATTTATAACTTATCAATATTAAACAATAATTTTATTTTATATTTTATCAAAAAATGGCATCGAAATTGCTGTATATCTTAAGTATGATGCCGCAAAGTAAATATAGTATGATTTTTTTTGTTCTTGTGGCTTTTGGATTTGGCTGTCTTAAGGCTGATTTTGAAGACGAGGATCAAAAAGGCCTTAAACAAACGATTGCGATTAAACTTACAGCCACACTTGAGGAAAGCAAAGAATGGCCACTCGAATATAAGGCATTTTTATCTGCACTCAACTCATTTAGTATTGCGCAGGCACCGACAAAAGAAATTACACTTGATAGTAATAAAAAAGCTGAAGTCGAGATCGAAGTAGTTCCATCAGATGTAGCCAAAGTAAAACTCGAGATTTTTAATAGCGACCAAAAAAAGATATTTGAAGGCACAAAAGATGTGGCACTCACGAATGGGGATAATGCAATAACGATTCTTCTTCGGGAAGCAACGAATGCTGATTCAGAGTGTTCAGGCATTTCGATCTTGAAGGCAACTCCATCAAATACACAGCCAACATATGGCGAAAAAGTCACATTTACCGTTGATATAGAAAATACATCGTCAAAATACGATACGATTTATTTTAGCATTGATATAGATACGGGAATACTTGATTCTCTATCAGGCGAAGTTGATTCGGATAGCTTTACGTTTGAGTGGACGGCGCCGAGTGAGTCAGAAGATAAAGTAGGAGAGGCGCAAATCGATATTTCGATTGGATATAATGAAACCATTACCTGTACAACGCTAACCAAAAAAATTGGCTATGGCAAAACCAAATACATCGGCGCAAAACTCTATATTGATTTTGTGAATATGTGCGAAGAGATCGGTGATGAGAAAAGCCGTGATACTAAAACCGATGAGACAGATTTTGAACATGAGGTATTTATATCTGCACCTAAATGCGGGAATTCGGGTATGACCTTTGAAAACAATGAAACCTATGGCTATACACAAGTAAGCGTGACTGATGATCCAGAGCTCACCGTAACTGAATTTACCGTACATTCGTTTATGAAATTTGGAAGTGATTTTGAAAAAGAAGGCAATTCTATTTTACAACAAGTTATATTTTCTAAAGGCAATATTTTTCTCTGGAGCTATCCAAAAGTAAGCGGTGATACAATTACCAAATTTGTTTTACAACTCGATCTCTATGAACCGGCAGCGTCAGCTGATTCTGAGCCAACAAAATTTCCAAGTGAAAATGAAAAGCTTGAAACAGCTGAAATTATTCGAGATGATAATTTTCA
>CAZRKD010000054.1:0-9207 GCA_964600515.1 uncultured bacterium | reverse complement strand
CGAGCGATGGATCTGATTCAATACTCGAGCAAAGTGTCGATGTGGGAATTTATCAATTAATAGAAAAGCATTTGGTAAAAAATAATTGGCATCGAATTAAGACAGCCAAAGAGCTGGGGATTTCACGAAATCGTTTGTATAAGAAGATGCAGGCTTTGGGGATTGGATAGCTGTATTTCTAAAACTGAAGGCGAGTCATCTCATCGATATTTCTTCTATGGCATAACCTATTTCTTTTTCAATAAACCCTATTCCCAGTAAATAGATTCTTTTATTTTTGCTTAAATATTTTTCATAATATTTTTTGTTTCTTATCTGAGTTAATGCAGTTTTTACTAATGTATCTAAATCGACATTCTCTCTTCGGTATTTAAATTCAATAATAAATATCTTGTCATCTAATTCTAGTACCGCATCTATACGTCCCTGGTTTGTTAATACTTCTAAATTTACTTCAGCTCCCAATAAATTTGCAATTATATAAAATATCGTATGATAGTAACTTTCATTTTCTTGCACTAAAGTATATGGTATACCAGCAAGAATGCTTTTCATAGAAGTAATATATTTTACCATATCATGATTCTGTAATGATTCATACATCTCTTCTATTATTGGTTTTACTTTAGGTAGTGGTATTGTGGTATATACTGCTATTATATTACGTAGAAGCGACTCTTTAACTTCAAAATTTGGGTAATCTAAAATATATAACGGCTCTTCACTTCGTAATTTTTGAATACTCTTGATTGTGATATACCCTGTTTGAAAGAGTAAGGAGAGTATTTCTAAGTTATCTATGTCATAACTATTAAAAAGTATATCTGATGCTTTAGCATTTTCAATCTCAGGAATATTATATTTTTTTTCCTTCAGTAAATTAATCAAAAATGTTGGTGTTCCTGTTGCGAACCAGTAATTATTAAAAGTATTTTCAATAAATAATTTCAGGAGAGAAAATGGGTTATAGACTCTATTTTTTCCATCCCAACTATAACCATTATACCATTGTCGTATATTTTTTAAAAGTCGATCTTCTGCAATTGTAGTTTTGTGTGATAAATGGACGATATACTCATGAAAGTTTGCTGTAAGCTCTTTTTCAGTGATTCCCAGTATTGTTACAAATTGTTCTGACAATGTTATATCGCGTAGATTATTTAATCCCGAAAATATTGATACCTGAGAAAATTTTGATACCCCCGTGAGGAATACAAACTTAAGATAGGGATCGCTTGGTTTTAATACTGAGAAGAATTCTCGTAAAATTTCTCGATTCTTTCGAGCCATGCCTCCATCAGTTATATGGTCTATTATTGGCTTATCATATTCATCTATTAATACGACGATCTGTTTTTTGTCTTTCTCATATAGTTTTTCTAATATTTCCGAAAAATATGATTTTATTCCACGATCTTTTTTTATATGTAAGTCTTCTTTAGCGTTAATCTGATCGAGTAGATTTGTTAATCCATTTTTCAATTCATTATCGAGTGAGTAATCGATTTTAGTAAAGTCAACATGGATTACTGGATACTGCTTCCATTCAATTTTATCATATATATACAAACCTTTAAATAATTCTTGATTGCCTGAAAATAGCTCTTTTAATGTTGATACTAATAATGATTTTCCAAATCTTCGTGGACGTGATAAGAAAAAATACTTGCCCCCTGTTGAAAAAAAATTACATATATCTTTTGTCTTATCTACATAGAGGTAATTATTTTTTCTGATTTCGCTAAAATCTTGTAAACCAATAGGTAAATTCTTCATAGGTCTTGTATATAAAAAGTGAGTTTCTAAGTAAATGATTTTCTTTTTAACTAAAACTGAAATGGTAAAAAGAGCCTGCGGGGTTCACAGTTGTTTGTCGTGTTTGCAAGAATGCGAATAAAGAGGGTATCTTCATCGCGTTCAGTGGGAATGCTTTCATAACAAATATGTTCTTTCATAAGCCCAGTATATTTATCAATTGGTGCGTATAAGAGAAAATCTGGTTTATAGAGAGGAAGATAGCGCGATGATTGAAACACAAGATCAGCAAAATCAATTTGCTTATCAAGCTTTTCATGTATGACAATTTTTTTTGCAATATCTCGCCAAATGGGAAGTGCCCCGGTTGCACCGGCAATGCGTAAGACCTCATTTTTCATTTCACGATTATCGTCATAACCAACGTAAGTAGACATAACATATGCATGACGCATATCGAGCCCGCGTTCATCTTCGTAAGCTGGAATAAAACCAATAAACGATGAATTGGTATAATCATTGGTAGTCCCGGTTTTTCCAAACGCAGGAATTTTAATGGTGTAATTATTAAAATCTAAATAGAGCGTTGAATCAATAAGCCGTCCGGTGCCGTACTTGATAACATTATTGAGTATGCTTGCCACAAGATATGATATTTCTTCGGGTGCAACTTTCTTTTCTTCACTTGCTATTTCATAAATTATTTTACCTTTGTTATCGGTGATTTTTTTTATGATCGTGTGATTAGTGCCAAAGCCATTGGTGTTCACGGGATTATAAAAGAGATTTCCCGATGCAATTGTTTGAAATACCGTCGCAAGTTCAAGTGCCGAAACAGAATTTGATCCGAGCGGAAATGAAAGAACCTCATCGAGTTTTGTACGAATACCCAAAAGATGCGCAAGCTGGGTAATATATTTTAAGCTTACAAGAATTCTAAAATCCTGTTGATAGAATAAAGTCGGAAGATCTACACTTATTGATGGCTTGAGTATTTCATAACGTTCATCGAGTTTTTGGCGTAAAGCGCGTACGGTGTTAATACTTATTTTTCCATCGATAAGTATTTTGTCTTCAAGTTCTTCTTTGTTATCAAATGTCAGAAGTTTTTCTGACAAGTATTTATCGAGTACTATATATTGAAAATCTTGATCTTCATCTTTCGTGTTTTCGTGAGAGCGCACTTCATAATCTCGAAACGAGGCTAATCGATCTTCAGGAATAAAAAGAATCGTTTTTGTTCCATTATTATATAATTTGAGATAGAAATTTTTGAGAATCGAATTATCAGGCGAGCCGTTATTTACAAGTGCTTCGAGCTTTTGAGAAAGAACTCCGGCAAGCGCCTCAATGCGGATGAAGTTATTTTCAAGAATGCCTATTTTAATTCGTGATTCATCAATGCTTCTCCTCACCTTTGCTGAATTCGTGTCTTTGTCAGGTTTCTTGAGCAATTCTTGAAGCGTCTTTTCTTCGGTTTTGAGGCGTTCGAGTTCAGCATCAAATCCATAGCCGTAATTCATTTTTTTCAAATTCTTTGCCTGAATGTATTTTCCATCAAATGTCAGATCCGTAATAATATCATTTTTAATGACTGAAAAAGGATAGATGAGTAATTTATCTTTAACGAGGGAAATGCCATATTTGCCTTGAATGAGATCGATAAACTCTTTTTTGCCGAGTGATGCGGGAGAAAGATTTACAAGTTTACAGAGCGCTGCAAATTGACTGAAGTTGAGTTGATCGAGTAAATGATAGAGTAAATAAATACTCGCGAGATTTTCAGACTGCGCTCCTGCCCACGTGAGTGACACGGTTTCCGGAGCATCGGTATGATCCGGTCGTGGAAAATAATAGGTTTCAAAATAAGGAAATATATTTCTCACATTATCGAGTGAATCAAGATTATGCCAACCAAGAGAGAGTGCCGCGGTATAAAGAATTACTTTAAATATACTTCCGGGCTGTCGTTTTGCCTGAATGGCACGATTATAGTCTTTATTGGTAAATCCGCCCACAACGGCTTTAATGAGTCCACCTTTTAATATAATCGCACCGCCATTTATTTCAGGCAATTGTTCAATATCGGCAAGAGGCATTTCTTTATCAAATGCGCGAATGCTGACTAAGAGATAATCTTTGATTTTTAGATTTGTGAGAAACTTATGAATATCGCTATCAGTGCTTGTGGCATAGAACCCTTTTGAGTTTTTTACAATCGTATCGAGGAGACGCTTCAAGGCATCATAGGCAATCTTTCCCTCTTGGCCATAAATATCAACAACAATACTCGTCTTTTTATGATCAAATTTTTTGATATTTTTTTCGAAATGTATTTCTTTAATTAGTGCCGGATAAAATTCGTATTTTTGAAGTGGCGTTGTTTGTGGAAAATAAGTTTCGTAGTTTTCTGGTTTTGTAATCTTTTTAAAGCCGTTCAAAATAATATCGAGATTGGAAAGATTTTTTCTCATGTGATAGAGGGCATTTTCTTCAAGGTCTTTATTAATTGTTGTATAGATTCTTAATCCCGATGTTGTAATATTTTTTATTATTTCTTCGCCCACAATATCTTTAAGTTCTCTTTTCAATTCATTTCGTGTCATATCCACGATGACATTACTTTTGAAACTAAACGTTCCAATATTAAATTGTATCTTATCTTTCAGAGCGCGTTCATGCTCTACTTTCGAAATAAAGCCAAGTTCGAGCATATTGTTCAAAACATAGGCTTTCCGATTCATGGCTCGCTCATATGCTCTGTCTTGCAATTCTTTTTCGCGATAGAAATAGGGGTTATACCGATTGGGTCCTTTGAGCGCGCCTGCGATAAATGCACATTCACTTAAGGTAAGTTCATACGGTTCTTTACTGAAAAAATATTTGGATGCAATCCCAAGTCCTCGCCCATTACTATTGACATAAAATTGATTGATATAGAATTCGAGAATTTCGTCTTTGGTATAAAAGTGCTCCAATCTAAATGTATCGATGAGCTCGAGAAATTTTGCACGAAGGCTTCGTCCCTGAATACGAAAGATATTTTCAGCGGTTTGTTGAGTAATCGTACTTCCACCTTGGACAATTCCAAATGCTTTCACATTTGCAATCATCGCCCGCATAATAGCAATAGGGTTAATTCCATGATGTTCATAAAAGTCTTTATCTTCTGCCGCGATAACTGCTTGGAGAAACATCTTTGGCGCATCGGTTATTTTGACATAACGCCTGTGTGAGTCGGAAAAAAATGTCCCCGCAAGATTTTTTTCATCATCGTAATAAATAGGCACTTCCGACGAAATCGAATTAATGATTGCCTCTTTTTTTATATAATCAGGGGTGTAAAGAAATACCTGAAAATAAATATAGAGAATACAAAAGAAGGCTATAAGACAAAAAATGATAAAGAATTTAATACTATTTTGTATCGTTAAATACTTTCGTAGCGCTAACATGTAGTTTCGTTTGATTAATTAAAAAAATAATTATACCTTCAATAATAGTAATAAAGCTATTAATTTTTTCAACAGTATTATTAATTGAGGGTGAGTATGAAAAAGTTATTATTTTTTGGTTTTCTTTTCTGTGGTATGTTAGTGTTTTCGTATCAAAGTAATGCAAAGACAAATGCTTACAAAGATTCTACCCATGGCTTTTCTTTGGAAATTCCAGCTGGATGGCAAAAGGAAAAAGATTCAATTCGGCCTCATTATGTAACATTTTATGGACCACGAGATAAATCAGGTTCAATCCCCACGTTTGTTATTACGGTAATCGATAAACAAGCCGACTTTATTGCCTTTGTCGATGCTGTGATTAAGGAATCACAAGAAAAAACAAAAGATTATTTTGTAATCAAAAAAACATGTACAGAAAAAATTCGGTGCGAGGCGCTAGCGACCTATTCATTTGATCCAAAATCAATAATGCTCGATACAAAAAATAAGAAAAATGGAATTGGAGTAGATAAACTCAAAACTCGACAAATATTTCTTAATGGCAAGAATAAATTCTATATTCTTTCTGCTGTATCGCTTGGACTTCGATTTAATCAGTATGAAAAAGATTTTAAAATTCTCTTAGATTCTTTTAAAGAAAATACAGGATTTTTGGATAAGTATTTTTAAGAAAGTGAAGCGTCGTTCGTGAAGCGTGAAGCACAACAAGAAATTATTGATTTTTTGAAGTTTCAGAAAAATTTGGGTCTTAGATATTATTCAAAGCCAAACAAGATAGTCCAAGAAAGTTCATCGGGAGAATCTCGTCTTTCGCAACTTGAAAAAGAAGTGCAGAGTTGCACGAAATGCAATCTTTCGTGCGCAAGAAAAAATGTTGTTTTTGGAACGGGCAATCCACATGCAAAGCTTATGCTTATCGGTGAAGGGCCCGGATATGATGAAGATGTGCAGGGTAAGCCTTTTGTGGGAAAAGCAGGGCAATTGCTTACAAAGATATTAAAAGCAATTAATCTCGAGCGTGATGAAGTCTATATCGCAAATATCGTCAAATGCCGTCCGCCGAATAATCGAACGCCTGAACCTATTGAAATTGCATCCTGTAAGCCCTATCTTGAAGAACAAATTGCATTAATACAGCCAAAAATTATTTGTACTTTAGGAGCCGTTGCGACAAATGCTCTTTTAGAAATCGATGGCTCAATCACACGCATTCGCGGAAAATTTTGTGATTATAAAGGCATTAAACTCATGCCAACATTTCATCCCGCCTATTTACTCCGCAATCCTGAAAAGAAAAAAGAAGTCTGGGAAGATGTTCAGAAGATACAGAAAGAACTTGCTTTAGTATAATTTTTTTGGAGTACATTTCGCTTCATTATGTAAATGGATTAGCGTTACGATTACGTAAGATTTCATCGAAGGAAATTGAGAAAGACATTGCTTTTGCAAAACTCAATGAAATTATAGAGAGGATTGAGAATGTGTCACAGGCAGAAATGTGGGATGATTCTCACATTACTGCTGGTGAGCGGTTAAAGGCAGCACTCGAAATTCATGAATTAACACAAGCAAGACTTGCACGGAAACTAAGAGTGCCAAGCCAAAAGATTAATGATTTAATTAGAGGGAGAATAACTTTAACGATGAGTTGGGCGAAAAAGATTGGACGAGTTTTGAATGTGAATTATAAAGTTCTATTATAATCAAAGTCTTCGAAATATGATCCTTCAGATACATCGTCCTCTACTTTCCCTAGTTACGGGTCATTAATTTGAAGTGAGCTTTTCCATTGTCAAACCCAGGTATTTATGCCATGACAAGCCTATGAAATTCATAGATGAGGCACGGATTTATATTGAAGCAGGGAGCGGCGGAAATGGAGCATGCAGTTTTCGAAGGGAGAAGTTTGTCCCAAAAGGCGGTCCTGATGGCGGAGATGGTGGCAATGGGGGGAGCGTTATTGTTGTGGCATCTCGCATGAAACGAACACTCATTGATTTTAAATATAAGCAGCATTTTCTCGGAGAGCCAGGTAAAAATGGAAGTGGCCAGAACTCTTCAGGAAAATCTGGTGCCGATATTACGATAGAAGTTCCTCTGGGAACAGAGCTCTATAATGATGAGACACATGAACTCATTGCCGATTTGACCTACGATAATCAACAGATTGTTATTGCCAAAGGAGGGCGGGGCGGTCGAGGCAATACTTATTATAAATCACCAACCAATCAAGCGCCACGTAAGTTTCAATATGGAAAGCCTGGTGAAAAATTAACCCTCAAACTTGAACTCAAAGTGCTTGCCGATGTCGGCATTTTAGGATTTCCAAATGTGGGGAAGAGTACTTTTTTGTCGGTCGTTTCAAATGCAAAACCAAAAATTGCCGATTATCCGTTTACGACATTAAATCCTCAACTTGGGTTTGTACGCGTTGACGAGACGTGCGATTTTGTGCTTGCCGATTTGCCGGGGCTCATCGAAGGTGCGTCCGTTGGAGTTGGGTTAGGTTTCCGATTTTTAAAACATCTCGAACGGACAAAAATGCTCCTTCATTTTTTAGATATATCCGGTGATAAACCACAAGATGTAATCATTAATGAATATCATCTTTTAAATAACGAACTAGAGAAATACTCTGAAGAACTTGCACAAAAAGATCAAATTGTTGTTCTTACGAAATATGATGCCCATGATGAATCAAATAGCCTCAGAGCTCTATTTGATTATTTCGCGAAAATAGATAAAGTAGTAGTGTCTATTTCGTCAGTTACTCAATATGGACTTAAGGATTTGCTGTTTCATATTAAAGAGAAGTTAGTACGTCTATGAGAAAAGTAATTTTCATTATATATTTTTTTCTTTTTCAAAGTGTTTATGCAGGAAACTTCAAGGGAGTAAATTTACTCAATCAGGCTTTATCAAAAGAATATGAGTCACTCGGCACTGTTTTTACGAAAGGTTTTGAAATAGTAGTGCGTGTAACCATGGAATCCCGAAGTAATGAAAAAAATAGTGATAGTGCAACATGGACGAATGTTATTCGCGAGGAATCTACAGGAAATTTTTGGTTTGAAAAAAGAAATTCTCAAGGTCAAAAAAATAGTACCGTGAAGTACCTAGATCAAAAACTTTTTATCTTGCAATCAATGAATGGTGATAAAGAATCACCATGGGTACAAACTGATAATCTCGAGTATTTTGTAGGCGTTAAAAAACAGATCTTCAATGATTGGAAAAGTCTCTATGAACGATATAAAACGTTACTTATGTTTACCCAAGAACATGAAGAAATACATGAGGGTAAAAAGGTTTATGTCTTAACCGGAAGTTTTAGAAATAACGTAAGCGAGAAATATATTAATGATAGAAAAATTATTGCCATTGACCTCGAAGCAAAGCTTGATAATCAAACGAGAGTCCCCTATGTCTTTATTCTTAAGGTTCGGTATACAAAGACCGATTATGCAGGAAGAACAATAGAATTTTCGAAAAATTTCGAGATGAAAATAGGAGCAAGAATTGAAACGGAAACAAAAACTTAAATTAATTGTGAGAGAGGCTTTAAATAAGAAAGCATATGATGAGGTTATTCTTGATATCAAAAAATTGACGACAATTGCCGATTATTTTGTTATTATAACGGTTGATTCAGGACGACAAGCACAGGCTGTTACCGATCATATTGTTGCAGAACTTAAATGTAAGGACGTAATGCCACTCTGTATTGAAGATACCGCAGATACGTGGATGGTTATTGATTATGGCGATATAATCGTGCATATATTTCAAAAGAGAGAACGTGAATACTATAATCTCGAACGATTGTGGATTGAAGCCGATAGAGTTCCTGGTTCCTCGTTGCTTGTTGCTGGATATAAAAGCATTTAATATGAGGTGTATATGAAAAAAAAATATATAATGAGTATAGTTGGGATGTTCTTGTTATCGTCTCTCGCATTTTCCCGTACATTACTTAGAGATGCTTATAAAGAGT
>CAZRKD010000053.1:3886-9231 GCA_964600515.1 uncultured bacterium | reverse complement strand
CGAGCGTTCGATTTGGATAGTAGCGTTTGAAATCGAGTGCTTCAATGACAGTCTTAATTTTCCTTCGTGTCGAATCAAAAGTGCTTCGATTCATAAAATTCCGAAGCCAAAGTTTTTCATCGTAACCTAATTTAATTCCATATAATTCGTCATAGCTTTGCAAAACTTTATAAAATACTTTTTCAATGACCGTTTCATCAAGATTGTCTATTTTGATATGTTTGTCATATTTAAACCCAGCAAAGTAGGGGAGAAACGAAGGGGTAATGCCCACAATAATTTTTAAAAAAGACGGTTCAATATATGCATAGGGAACCTGTGAAAAACCCGAATATATTAAATTCGTAATTGCTCCACGTTTAACATTACCTTTTTTGAGAATTTTTTCATTGGTAACTCCATCTTCATCGCTTGCAACAAGCGAGAGGCCTTCAAGAAAATTTGTTCCTCGCTCCCATTCGTAATAATAACGAAACGTTTTTGCCATTTCCATTTCATCCAAAAGTATGAGAAAGCCATTAAATCCAAGTGCTTTAACCGCAAGCCATGAGATTCCACTCAAAAGATAACAATAGACATTTGCCGCAGTCGTATGATCGGGGAGCATGGGAAGATCGATATTTTCTTTTTCAAGATTTCTTCGCTTAATGTCTTTCCCCGTAATATAATCAAGAAGTAAATCAATGTATTTTGTTTGTTGAAACGCTGAAAATACGCGGCCTAAAATCTTATGATTTTCGAGTTCTTTATAACTTCCTGAATTGACGATGGTGAAAATAAGATCATAGACATTGCCATATCCCCACTGGGTTTTATAGGAAAGATTATCCATAATCGTGCGATAAATTTTTTTGGGAAAAGATATAGGAGATGACAGGGGATTTATACTTCCCAAAGATACAATAAAATTATTTTTGAGTGCATAATGATAGATGTATTTCAGTAAATGACTCTTCCCCGATCCATATGCTCCTTCAATTACAAGCGATCCACTCGACTCATCAAAAAGCCATGAATTTATTGAACCGATTTCAGTATCGCGGCCAAATGTCCAATCTTGTATGGACATGCTTGGTACAATACCGAGACGTAACGATTCAATTGCTGTCTTATAATCATGCGGACTACTCCTCTCACTTTGTATCTTTTCTACTTCTGATTTTGTTTGGCTCATATCGAGTTCTTCGGTATTTACCGAACACGAAAGTCCACTCTCAAATTGGATAAAAGTGCGATATCCTCCGAAACGAATACCTAATACACGTCCACGACCATATTTAGGATGGAAAATACTATCGCCTGTACTCAGTTTCACAATGTTTCACCATCGAGTAATTTATGAATTGCTGATACATCGAGTTTTGTGTCAGGATAAAATCGCATATAATGAAATAATTTAATTGCTCCTTGAACAAAGAGACGTTTGTAACCAATATCGCCAAATCGTCGCTCAAATGAACTATCGGCAAGTATTTTAATGAGCTCATCAATATTATTGTTTTTAAACGGTGTATCGTAGGCATGTTCATAAATTTGGGAAAGATTTTTTCCAATACCAATTAAAAGCTCAGTTGGATTTTTATGGAGATCTTCGAGATTAATCTTTACACCACTTGGATTAACAAAACTAAATACCGATGATGTTCGTTGTTTTAATGCTTCATAAATATGGGTTTTCCCTTCGAGAAAATTTTCATCGCAGACCGCGTAAAAGAGCATGACATTACTAAATGATACCTGCGCACAAGAATCGATTAATTCGCGAAGATTCGAAAGCATCAAATCTTTTTCTCTCGTCGAAATAGAGGGAATCGATTCTGCTTCATCAAAAAGAATAATGAGGCCGCTGTATCCTAAACTTCTAATGAATTGGACGAGTGATCGAATCATAGAAAATGCGTTGGTTCGTGTAATAGGATAGAGAATATTATATTCTTTATGAACATGTTTTTCATAACCGCTACCAGTAAGCCACTGAAGGATTTCTTTAATTTTTTCGAGACGCTCATAAAAGAGATTTTCCATTATGGCACTAATCGCATGGCGAAAATTTACATTTTCAATGATTTCGAGTTTTCCTTCGACTTCTTTTGAAAACAAATCATATTCTTCATCTTTTACAACATTTCGCTCTGCAATACTCGATCGTAAATCATGATACCATTTAGTCAGTATAGGGCCTATTCCCTTTTCAATGCCAACGGTAATAACGTCATTGAGTGAGTTTGAATACATGCAATTAGCCATGATTGCTCGATACACGAGTTCGAGTTTTGCAAGAGGTGCTTCATTCACACTGAGGGAGACATAACTCACCACAAAATTATTCTTCCATGCAATATCGCGGAGTGAATATAAAAAATGTGTTTTACCACCTCCGTATGCCCCAAGAATCATTTTAAAACTCGAACCGCCATTTTTAATAAAATCTTTAAAATATTCATTTTCAAAGAGTTTTAAATAATTATCTAAACCATACGAAAAATATTCAAAACCACCCTCCGGCGGAATGCCGTTTGCACCGACAGTTTCGACTATTCTCCGGGCTATTGTTTTTTCAATTTCCATTCATTCTCCTTTATAATTTCTTAAAACGTATTCCCCCATAATGCACGCCATCGCCCCGTTCGTTTTGTGGGACCCAAAGATGCGCATAGGTTTTTTTTGTTTCTTCGCGAGTTGCGATCGTTAATTGTAATTCATTGCCATTATACGCTCGTTCTCGCAATTTATATAAGTTATAACTAAAATATATTTTGGTATAATTTCTAAAATTTTCTTTTTTAGGATCTTTGTAAAATTGCTCGGGTTGTAACAAAAGAATAAATTCGGGTAATAATTCATATATACCAACTGATCCGGAAGTTTCTACGGCTCCTAACTTCACCATTCGATCATATGCGCTAAAAAGTAATGTGATAAATTCTTGATCGGGAAGAAGATGGCTATTGAGGTCATCGATAAAGGCTTTAACTTTTTCAATTATTTTAGGAGTATCGAGGGTGACCGTTCCTAGTGAATAAATCTTTGGTCCAAAAAATATCGTTACTTCTTTTTGTTCAAAAGAAAAGACAAGGCTCAGTATTCCAATTTTTAATTCAGGAAGTGTTCCTTTTATTTCAAAACCATGCGTACTTAATTCTTTTGCCAAACTATTAATAAAAGCTGTTCGAAAATGCGTTTTTTCTTCTTCGAGTTCTGACTGTATATTTTTACAAAAATCTTCGAGCGTTCGTGTATAGCTTTCACTATTTTTCAATTTTTCAATTTCTTTCGTAATCTTTTGTACACTCGTATCAATAGTCGGCAGTGATTGAGTAATATTGAGCTCTGTTTTTCTAAGAATTCCGCACTCTTTTTTAATTATTGAAAGAGCATTGGCGAGAATCGTTGATTCTTTCTCGAGCGCTTCAAGATCTATAGTTTTCATAAGCCAAGATCCTTTCGTATAAAATTAATAGGGATACTTCCATAACCTAAAAGAGTATCATGAAAATCTTTAAGGCGAAAATTTTTATGATGCAACTTTGTATATTGTTTCCGAAGCTTAAAAATTTCTTCCATACCCATAATGTAACTCATGGGTTGAGTTGGATTAAAAGTATAGCGTGTTACTTCACTAATAGCATTAAGGCGTTCAAGAAGCGGTATCTCCACAAGCATATTAACTGCTTCATTAAAGGTCATTTTTCCCGTATGTAATTTTGCATCAATAATAATACGCGTTGCTCTCCAGAGCATAGCCTTCATCTGAAGAAGCCTTATTTTTGGATCTTCATAATAACCGAGTTCATACATCAATTCTTCAGAATAGAGTGCCCATCCTTCAGAAAAAAGACTCGACTCCATTCGGCGTCGTGTGATTGATGCGAGATTAAAAGCCTTTGACAATTGGAGATGATGCCCTGGATATGCTTCATGAACCGCGGTAATAGGTATCGAATAATACGAATGATCCATAAGTATCTTTTCCTGTTCATCCTTCGATAGTTTCGAATCAAGAGGAGTAACCCAAAAGTAGCCTAATGGTTTTTTTGCAAAGACTTCTGGTGGTTGATAGGCTGCAAACGGAATAGTGCTTTTCTCAAAATCAGGTGTTTCAATAATTTTCAGCAGTTCATTGTGCGGGATCGTTGCAATCTTTTGTTCTTCTATAAAACGTCGAGCTTTTTTCATTTCGTTTTTATACGTACTTATCAGCTTGTTTTTGGTTGGGTGCTCTTTTTTTAGTTTTGTAATCGTAGTCTTCCAATCATCATGGGAATTGATATGATGAGCATGCATACGGATTTCTTGTAAGATTTTATTTACTTTTTCCTCGCCGTATTCAATGAGTTCACGCGCTGAAAGTTTTAAGCCATGTTTTGCCTCGATGAGATACTCAAAATAATCTTTCCCAACTAAAAATTTCCCATCTGGTTTTTTCTCGATATCCTGTTTTAAAAAATGAGCGTATGATTCTAAAGCCTCAAGTACCTGCTTTTTTGCCTTTAAAAATGATTTTGTTTCTTTGCTATCGAGTTTAATATGTAAGTTCTTAAAAAAAATGAGTGCCTTTTCTGTAATCTCATGTGCAAACTCTAACCAGAGTTTTGGAATTGTGCGTGCACTTCGTATATTTACTTTTCCTTGTTCTAAAAGCGTTGGAATTTTTTCAAGTCTTCGTATGATGCAGTCAATCGTATGGCTCGACATTTTTGGTGAATTGAGGATTAAGAAATAAATAGAATAAATAGCAAACTGTGGATAGAGCGATGGTTTTCGTGTATACAATGATAACTCCTCGTATTCATGAACCATATTTTTAAGATAATTTCTTAAAATATCTCTATCGAGTTCGAATTTTTTTTCGTATTCTGTAATGTCTAACTCGTGCATAAATCTTTTGAGCGTTTTAAAAATACTCTTGAGATTATCGGCATCGCAATTGTCGAGCATAGTATCATAATCATGCATACCAATCGTTGTAGCATTGATAGGAAATTGTTTATCAAGAAACCCAAAAATTTCTTTTTCAATTCTATTAAACGTCATGTGTACCTCATTAAAAATGTGTATCCTTTATCCCATATGCCTTAAAAATATCAGATGCGGTCAGTATTCCCAGTAAGTTATGTGTATTTTCTCGATCAACAACGGGAATTGTTTTTATTCCTTTTTGTCCCATTTTTCTGAGTGCAATTTCAACCGATTGGTCTTGATATATATGAAATTCAGGATCCGTGTCCGTAATTTTATAGAGCTTTTTATGAAAATGTTTTTTTAAATATTCTTTTTGAATATCATTGCTACTCACCAGTCCAATAAAGTCGCCGTTTGTATCTACGACGTGGTAGCGGGAATAA
>CAZRKD010000053.1:0-3876 GCA_964600515.1 uncultured bacterium | reverse complement strand
GAGCTCTTTATATTTTTTTATTGCACGCATTACCGGCCAATTTTTAAAAAAGCTTACAATATCGATATTCATTACTTCGCTTGCATGAAGTTCTTTAAAAAAGGCCTGTTCATCAAGATTGGGGAGATGAATTCCATCTTGCAAGGCAAGTGCATCGTATATTTTTGTTTTAGAGAATCGTTCTGACACTCGATAGCTTATCATATTTGCAATCATGAGTGGAATAATAATGGAATAATTATGGGTCATTTCAAAGATAATGAGCACGCTCGTCATAGGAGCGCGAATAATACCCGCAAATGATGCACCCATTCCGACAAGCGCATAAGCACCGGCATCTGCAGTGAGCGAGGGAAAATTTCCATGAAAAAGCTCACCCATAAATCCACCCGTCATTGCACCAATAAATAATGTTGGAGCAAAAATTCCCCCTACATTACCAGAGCTATACGATATAATTGTTGTGATAAGTTTTAGAATAACGAGTAAAAGAAGTGTTGTTATTGCAAGATCAGAAAGAAGGGCTCGATTAATCATATGATAGCCCATTCCTAAAATATCTTTACAGAGGAGTGCAATAAGCCCAATAAGAACTCCTCCGAAAAAAGGGTAATAGGCTCGAAATTTGCTTTCAAATCTATCACGTAACGTTCTTCGGCTATATAAAAGCCCTTTGGTAAAAGCGACCGAGACAACTCCTGATATAACTCCAAGTAAGAGGTAAAAGAAAAGCTCAATCGGGTTTAACATGCTATAATAAGGCACATAGAAGATGGGAATATCACCAAAAAATGATCGTTCAACCACACTTGCAGCTACAGCGGCAATAACACTTGCACCGAGTATTTTTGCATTAAAACTTCCCACGACTTCTTCAATGGTAAAGGTAATAGCAGCAAGAGGAGTATTAAATGCAGCCGCAAGGCCTGCGGTTGCTCCAACTTGAACAAGTGTTTGCATTCGGTCTCGTGATAAATAAAACCATCGAGCAACAACCGATGCTACTCCGCCCGTGATATGAAGGGTTGGGTCTTCTCTTCCAACCGAATGCCCTGTTCCAATCGAAAGAATACTTAAAAAGAATTTTCCAAGAACTATTTTTACAGGGATGTTTCCATTACGAACATAGAGTGCTGCTCGAAGCTCCGGGATTCCACTGCCTCGTGCTTCGGGAATAAAATAGTGAAGAATAAGCCCGGCAATAAGACCGCCTAAAGCAGGTATAATAATATAAAAATACCAATGATCGAATGAAGAATTAAAATAAAAGAAATTGAAGATATGTTCGATAGTCTGTTTAAAGAAAATCGCAACAAGTCCACAAAGTAAGCCTACACCAATAGTGACGGCAAAGAAGAGCCTGTCATCTTTGAGGCCACATTTCTCTAACAAGTTAAAGAATACTATTTTAAGTTGATAACGTCGTACTATGGGCATACCAATAACACTATAATCTATCGTAAAAGACATGCCTCTTGCAAGCACTATTTGATGAATCTTCCCTCAATTTTTAAGACAAAGTTGTCCCTAAAATGGAATTTCTTTACCCGGCAGTGAGGCCTTTAAACTCGCCGAAGTTTTGATTGCCTACGTAATTAATTTTTTATATACTATAGAGATGCCGATATTAAAACTCAAAGATCATGATGAGAAAAAAGAAATAGCGTTCGAGATAGCGTATCTAAAAAGTTTAACTACAAAAGAACGCTTTAAAATGATGTATCAAAAAACATTTGAGATGCTGAAGTTACTCGGGAAATATGACAATAGAAAAATTACTCAAATTATTAAAAGAACATAAAGTAAAATTTGTGGTAATTGGCGCTACTGCTTTTCCTGTTCACGGGTATTCACGAGCAACTTTAGATATTGATATCTTTGTCCAGCCTGAAGAAACTAACGTTAAAAAAACATGGCAAGCTTTATGGGATTTTGGCTATGATGTTACTGATGTAAAGATAGAAGATCTTCTAACTAAAAAGCTTCTTATCCGTCAGTATATTGTTGAAACTGATATACACCCTTTTGTTAAGGGAGTTACCTTTGAAGAAGTTTGGAAGCATAAAGTGAAGTCAAAATTTGGTGCAACATTTGTATGGTTTGCTTCGCTCAATGATTTAATTAAGATGAAAGAAGCGGCTGGTAGGCCTAAGGATTTAGAGGATTTAAAGTATCTCAACGAGCTTAAGAAAAAAAGTTCATCATAATCCTGAGTACTTCGTACTTTCTCCATCGATTTCTTATCTTTACCGTTTCTATCTTGTACAGTGGGTTAATTTCATACAAGATATTCTATAAATACTTTAGAGACACCTCCTTCAGGTGCGCAAAAAATGCTGGCCTGAGGCCCTCACTACATATTATGGTTATTAAACCATATATTATAGTAGGAAAGTCAAATATCAAATGTGATGAGGTACTATTTTTTTGAGATCTCTAATAAGAAAAAGGTAGTTTCAAGAATGATAATATGCAATATTTATGCCAAAAGTCAAAAAAAAGTGTAATTATAAAATAGGCTGTTAAATCAATAAGTTATAGATATATTTATTGAGAGTCATCATTCCTTAGAGCCTAATCTGTGGCGCAATTGTCTCACATTTACATCAATTCCTTATACAACGGAAATGCATGGCAGAGTTCTTGGATAGTATTTTTTGCTGAATGAATAATAGCCGTATCTTCCGACTTTTCGATAATATCGGCGATCATAGTCCCAATCTTTTTCATTTCAGGTTCTTTCATCCCTCGCGTTGTGAGAGCAGGTGTACCGATTCGAATACCGCTCGTAACAAAAGGGCTTTTATCATCAAAGGGCACCATGTTTTTATTAACCGTCATGCCGGCTTCATCGAGGAGTTTTTCGGCATCTTTACCAGTGATGTTTTTATTACGAAGATCGAGAAGTAAGAGATGACAATCTGTTCCGCCGGTAACGAGGGTAAAGTTTCGTTCTTTTAAGACTGATGCAAGTGTTCGAGCATTTTTTAGTACCTGCATTTGGTAATCTTTAAATGCAGGTTCAAGTGCTTCTCCAAATGCAACTGCCTTTGCGGCAATAACATGCATGAGCGGTCCACCTTGCATTCCTGGAAATACGTTTTTTTTGATATTTTCAGAAAAATTTGCCTTTGCCATAATCATTCCACCACGAGGACCACGCAATGTTTTATGAGTAGTTGTCGTAATAATATCGCAGTAGGGAACAGGATTAGGATAAATGCCTGCTGCAATGAGCCCCGCAGGATGAGCGATATCGGAAAGTAAAAGTGCTGTGACTAAATCAGCAATCTCACGAAACTTTTTAAAGTCGAGTGCTTTTGGGTAGGCGCTAAAACCAGCAATAATCATTTTTGGTTTATGTTCCTCCGCTAATCGAGCGAGTTCTTCATAATCAATATCATGCGATTCTCTCGTCACTCCATACGGAATAATCTTAAAAAACTTTCCCGAGAAATTAACCGGCGAGCCATGGGTGAGATGACCGCCACAGGATAAATTCATTGCAAGTATTGTGTCGCCATAATTTAAAACACTAAAATAGGCTTCCATATTTGCTTGTGAACCCGAATGTGGCTGAACATTTACATAGTCAACACCAAAGAGTTTTTGCGCGCGTTCTATAGCAAGTGATTCTGCAATATCAACATATTCACAACCGCCGTAATAGCGTTTCCCTGGATATCCTTCGGCGTATTTATTGGTGAGGATACTCCCTAATGCTTCAAGTACAGCAGGGCTTACAAAATTTTCACTGGCGATGAGCTCCAATTTATTTTGCTGCCGCTCTAATTCACCTTTAATACTTCTAAAAACTTCAGGATCTTTTTTTTGGAGATTCATGTTTTTTATTCTCTATATGGTTAATTTTTTCGA
>CAZRKD010000052.1:5219-9267 GCA_964600515.1 uncultured bacterium | reverse complement strand
CGACTGGGTATTATCTTCGGCTTCAAGATAATCGCGTACTTTAAAGTCTGCAAAATCGAGTGTCGAAAGCGTGCCTCCATTTTTATTAATAACGTATCCATAATCGGAAAGAGCGCTTTGTCCACTGGCAATAAAATCTGATGGGATCGAGAGCTTTCGTTCTAAATCTTCTCCGCCGCCACAGCCAATAAAAACTATAAGTATCAAAAATAAAAATTTATTCATTTTTTAGTTCCATGACAATTGTGTTTGTAGCTAAATCAATAACACTAATCGAATCAGATAAAAAATTAATAACATATAATCGTTTGGTCCCGACTGAGATATTTGTCGGACCTTTGCCAACTTCAATTTCTCGAATAATGGTTTGCAAGGTCAAATCAATAACTGAAACCGTATTACTCGTAAAGTTTGCGACATATAAAAACTTTTCGTCAGGTGAAAGTGCAATATCGCTTGGTCCATTACCTGAAAGAGGCAGGGTTGCAATAACTGCATTTTCTATCGTATCGAATGCAACACCATTATCAGTTACTTTCGTTGTATCAACGAGATAGATGCTGTTTGTTCGCCTATTGGCAACGTAAAGTATTCCATTCGTAGCAAGCGCAAGCCCTCGAGAGCCAGTAAACGTACTTGATCGTAGAGCAGTTCCATCATCTTCAAAAAGATATATATAGCCTTCAATGATATTATCCTCGAGATCAATGACAAAAATAACATGCGAAAATGCCGATGTTACGTAGCCAAACTTTTTACTCGAATCAATGACCATTTTATGAGCGCCGAGCCCCTGACTTACAAAGCTCCGAACAGGAATATTGAGAAAAATAGTCGATTCAGCATCATCGTCTTCGGGATCAACATCAATGAGCTTAAATGTATCAAGTGAAAGCACCGCAAGATCTGACGAGCTAATATTCGTAACATAGGCCCGATCTGAAATAGCGCCATTATTGAGAATTGCAATACCAAATGGATTTTTAGAAAGTTCTACGCTCGATTGAGTTCCGGCTATCTCTCCATCAATATCAACTCCCGTGAGGCTCAAAAGATTTGTCGATGAATCAAAAGAAGGGCTTAAGACAAAAAGTGCATCTTCTTCACGATTCGTAACATAAAAGTAATTTCTCTTAGTATCAAATTCAATCTGTGATGAAAAATTTTTCATCGAAAAGAAAGAATTTTTATTGATTATTGGAGTCGTTGTTTCATCACCAAGATGTACCGTCGAAATCCATGCATTTTCATACGCAAGCCGATAATTTGAATTTATGACCACGAGAAAATTCTCTCCACTCGAAGGCTCCGTATACACGACGCTCGATATTGGTCCATTTAAAGACCCATCAGGATTTTTAAAATCAAAGACTTTGTCGGTACAGGAAAGTGAAAAGGCTATAATTGTAAGAACAATAAGTAATTTCGTAACTCTTTTTATCCAATTTAATGTCATAATTATTTGATATTATAGGTAAAATTATACATTTGTAAATTATACGATTACAATCGCATAATTTAAAGACGTGAGTCAATAAGGAAGACGTCTTGAAAAAAATCAAATCGTAACTATACGTTAGATGTAGTATGAAAAATTCGAACATTATAAATCAGATAAAACATTTTATTCGAAGTCATAATCTTATAGAGAAAAATGACCGAATTCTTGTTGCGGTTTCGGGTGGGAAGGATTCGATAATATTACTCGATATTCTTTCTCAATTGCAAAGCGATTTAGATTTTTCTCTTGCAGTTGCACATGTGAATCATAATTTACGAAAAGATTCAAAAAAAGATGCATTGTTTGTTGAAAGATTAGCAAGAAAATATAAATTGCCATTTTATTATGAAGATGTATGTATCAACAAAAAAGGTGCATCACTCGAAGAAAAGGCTCGAAATGCTCGGTATACTGCTTTGGAAATAATGAGAAAATTTGCAAAAGCATCTAAAATTGCCGTTGCTCATACCAAAGATGATAATGCCGAAACATTGATCTTTCGGTTTTTAGCTGGATCAGCGCTTCATGGTCTTTCGGGAATTCAGGCTGTAAATGACAAAATCATTAGACCCCTCTTGTGTCTTGACCGCGCACTCGTTAATCAGTATAGTAAAAATACTAAACTCACGTTTCATGAAGATTCTACAAATAAAAATAATAAGTTTACACGAAATCGTATTCGCAATGTTTTAATTCCAATTCTCAAAAAAGATTATAATCAGAATATTATTGAAACGCTTAATGAAAGCTCGTATCTTTTTTCTGAAAGCCATGCTTTTTTTCGAAGTGTTGCTCAAAAAATTATAGATAAGCATGTCCAAAAAAATACGAAAGAATTTACTGTCAGCTTAACAAAGCTCAAGAAATATCCAAAAATTTATTGGTATTATATTCTGCGAGAAATGCTCAATAATTTTATAGATTTTAAAAAAATTCGATTCGCGGCTTTACGAAACTTTATTGAACGATTGCAAAGTATACAAAAACATAGTGACAATTTTAGTATGTATGTATCAAAAGATATTATTTTATGTAAAAAATATGACATGCTTACTGTTTTAAGAAGGCTAATGCATAAAAAAGATATGAGCTCAATTGTGATGAGCGAGCCAGGATATTCTTCATGGAATGGAAAACAATTACTATTGCAAGTTACTGATTATAATGATAAAATAATTAATAATATGGATATGAATGCCCTTTATTTTGATTATGATACAATTGACTGGCCGCTTACGGTGAGAACTATGCAACGAGGCGATCGATTTCAACCCCTTGGCTTACAAGGATCTAAGAAACTCTCGGACTTTTTTATTGATAAGAAAATTGAAAAAGAAAAAAGAGTAACCATACCTCTTTTTATTTCAGCTAATACAATTATTGGAGTGTTTAATTATACAATTGCTGAAGAATATAAAATTAAGAAAACAACAAAAAGAATTTTAAAAATATCGTTAGGAGGACATCGTGAAACAATCACATAAAACAATACTTCTCTGGATAGCAGTTTTTCTCATTGCTATTAGTGTATACAATTTAATTAATCCTCAACTTGAAAATATAGCGGCTACAAAATATTACGAATTTCATAAGGCCGTTAAAGATGGAAAAGTAAAAAGCGTTACTATTAGAGGAACCACTATCGAAGGTGAATATACCGATGGCAAGAAATTTAGAACAAAGGCCATAGAGCCTGATTCTGAGTTTAAAAATTTTCTCGTCGATAATAATGTCCTTGTTTCATTTGAAGAAGAATTAGGCACTCCGTGGTGGCAGCAATTTTTGATTTCATGGTTACCTATGATATTTTTATTTTTGCTTTTTTTCTTTTTTATGCGGCAACTTCAAATCGGTGGCGGTAAAGCAATGAGCTTTGGGAAGAGTAAAGCACGACTCATGTCAGAGAGCCAAGTGAAAGTCACCTTCAAAGATGTTGCGGGCATTGATGAAGCAAAAGAAGAATTACAAGAAATTATTGATTTTTTAAAAGACCCAAAGAAATTTACTCGCCTTGGTGGTCGGATTCCAAAAGGTGTGCTCTTAATGGGCGCTCCGGGAAGTGGAAAGACGCTTTTAGCAAAGGCAATTGCAGGCGAAGCAGGCGTTCCATTTTTTAGTATTTCAGGATCTGACTTTGTTGAAATGTTTGTTGGTGTTGGTGCGAGTCGCGTTCGTGATTTATTTGAACAAGGCAAGCGCAATGCTCCGTGCATTATATTTATTGATGAAATCGATGCAGTTGGGCGGCACCGTGGTGCCGGAGTCGGTGGTGGGCATGATGAACGTGAACAAACATTAAACCAACTCCTAGTAGAAATGGACGGATTTGAATCAAACGAAGGTGTTATTATTATCGCAGCAACAAATAGACCTGATGTTTTAGACCCTGCGCTGTTACGACCGGGTAGATTTGATCGCCGTGTAGTTGTTCCTACACCTGATTTAAAAGGCCGTGAAGGGATATTAAAAGTTCATACGCGTAAGACCCCGCTGTCGCAAGATACTAATTTAGAAATTATTGCTCGTGGTACGCCTGGCTTTTCAGGT
>CAZRKD010000052.1:0-5209 GCA_964600515.1 uncultured bacterium | reverse complement strand
CGCGATAATAAAAATCAACTTGAGATGAATGATTTTGAGATTGCAAAAGATAAAATCCTCATGGGAAAAGAACGGCGGAGCATGATTATTTCGGATGAACAAAAGCGAACAACTGCCTATCATGAAGCAGGGCATACCCTTGTTGCAAAATGCCTTTCTGGTTCTGATCCCATACATAAAGTGTCGATCATTCCTCGAGGCATGGCTCTTGGTGTGACACAGCAATTGCCCACAGAAGATAAATATACAATTTCAAAAGAAAAGGCTGAAATCGATATTACGGTTCTCATGGGAGGTAGAATAGCCGAAGAAACAATGCTCAATCAAAAAACATCCGGTGCTGGTAATGATATTGAACGAGCAACCGAGATTGCTCGTCGCATGGTATGTGATTGGGGGATGAGCGAAAAATTAGGCCCACTTACCTTTGGCAAGAAAGAAGAACAAATCTTTTTAGGTAAAGAACTCGGCATGCATAAAGACTATAGTGAAAGTACGGCAATGACGATCGATGAAGAAATTAAAAAAATTGTGGAAGATGCCTATATACGTGCTCGAGAAATCCTTACCAAAAATAAAAATAAACTCGAGGCATTGGCACTTGCGCTTCTTGAATATGAAAGCCTTGATGCAACTGAAGTTGAAATGGTCATTAATGGCAATAACTTAAGTGTTCTTAAAGCAAAGAAAGAAGAAGAAAAGCGCCGCCTACTCGAACGCGAAGAAGCCAGAAAGAGAGAAGAAAAGATAGCTCAAGAAACACCAAAAGTTAAGGCAAAAATAATGAGAATGGGAGAACAAAAGATTTAGAAAGGATGTGGGATTCGAGATTTTGGGGTTAGTAAGAAAAATAGATTCAATATTTTTCCTAATTTCCAAATCCTAAATCCTAATCATGGACTTTATACACAACTTAATTACTCATTTCTCGATTGCCGATGCACTTGATATCGCTATTATTGCATTCATTATTTATTCAATCATCATTTTTATAAAGGGAACGAAAGCGGTTTATGTTATTATTGGCCTTTTTATTGGGCTCATAGTACTGTGGATTTCTTCAATAGAGGACTATGAACTTTTTGTTGTGAATAAAATCTTTCGAGCGTTTTTTGTTAATCTTCCCTTTATTATTGTCGTGCTTTTTCAAGCAGAAATTAGAAAAGTTTTAGCTAATTTAGGGCGTCGTCCATTTTTTTCCAAGAAAACAATATATACTCAAGGTATGGCGCTTGAGGAAGTCATTAAGGCAACTGTTGCACTTGCTAATCGAAAAATTGGGGCCTTAATTGTTATTGAACGAGATGCAGATATATCAGATTATTTAGATACCGGAGTTAAGATTGATGCTGAAATAGATAAAGACCTTATCATGAGTATCTTTTTACCCATTTCGCCATTGCACGATGGAGCATTGGCAATCCAAAATGACCGCATATCAAAAGTCGGATGTTTTTTGCCTTTGACACTTGATCCTCGCTTTGGACAGATCTATGGAACGCGCCACCGAGCTGCAATAGGGCTTACCGAAGAAATCGATGCAGTTGTTATTGTTGTTTCTGAAGAACGAGGAACAATTTCAGTTGCGGTCGGTGGAAAGATAACACGAGATTTAGATGCAATTGCCTTACGTAAGGTATTACAAAATCTTTTGCTTAATAAAAAAATTCTCATTCGTACGAAAAAGAAAAGTGAAAAAGATATTTTTACAAAGAATTAAAAAGCTTTTTTTAAAGAATGCTATCTATAAAGTTGTAGCTTTGGTTATAGCTCTTTTTGTATGGGCAATCGTTCATTGGTATTCATAGGCAATAATTACTTGTGAGACAGAAAAGGTAATAAAAAAAGTAATTTCCAAATCGATACTAAAAAATATTTTCCTTGATCTTCTTGTCATTAGCCCTATTTTATAAGCACTATGGATATCGTACAATTTATCGCACTTAATCATGTGCTTAATCGGCTTTCGATTACGAATTACGAGCCAGTTCTCTCGATTACTAAAGAAGGCAAAAAAGTATTTAATTTGTCAGCAAACCTGTAGCGAGGGGGCTTGTCCCCCGCTCATAGCAATTAGGCGGGGGACAAACCTCCTTGCTACCGACAAACAATAAATTTCAATCAATAATGTCTTGGCCCCGTTGACGTTCCTCACCGTCTTGACTTTTACATAAAATGATGCTATTATAGATTCATAATGATTCATAAATGAATCATATGAGTGGAGTCACGTATGAACCAACTAACGATTAGAAATATACCAATTGAGATAGAAAAAAAAATTAAAAAAGAAGCTAAAAAAAATGGATTAAGTTTTAATAAAGCTTTTATTCTTCTGCTTAAAAAAGCTTTTGGGCTCAGTGAAGAAAAAAAGTTGTTCTATAATGATCTCGATCATTTATCAGGAGTTTGGGAAAAAAAAGAGGCAAAGGAATTTAGTAGAACGCTTAAAAATATGAGAAAAATTGATGAGGAGCTATGGAAAAAGTAAAAATACTCCTCGATACCTCTGCATACAGCACATTTCTTGCCGGAAATAGAGAAATGAAAGAGATAATCCAACATGCTGAAGAAATTGTACTCAATCCTGTTGTTCTCGGTGAGCTCTTTTCCGGTTTTTCTCTGGGTACAAAAGAAAAGCAAAATAAAGAGATTTTATATGAGTTTCTTTCTTCAGAAAGAATTCGGATTCTTGATATTGATTTTGAGACTTCTCTACGATATGCCGTTATTTTAAAATATCTTTATTCACAAGGTACACCAATTCCAACAAATGATATGTGGATAGCATCGTCAGCAATGCAGTATGGATTAAAGGTAATCACGTTTGATAACCATTATTCAAAAATCCCTCAAATAATAGCTCAAATACTGCATTATTAATGAGAAAAATAGGCACGAACTAAAAATAAGTCATACGATTTTCCTTGATCTTATTGTCATACACCCTATTTTATGAGCACTATGGATATCATACAATTTATCGCGCTTAATCATCTTCTCAATCGGCTTTCGATTACGAATTATGAGCCAGTGCTTGCGATTATAAAAGACGGCAAAAATGTATTTAATTTGTCAGAGAGTGAACTTTCTTTCTATCATGTCCAATCGGGGCTTTCTACTTCACTTCGTGGCATTCGTTCATTTAAAGAATATGAAGATGAAATAAAAAATTGTGACAGACAAAATGCACATATTATTACGATAAATGATAATCGCTATCCTCGAGAGTTAAAAGAAATTCCGAGTCCGCCAATTGTTTTGTATTATAAAGGTGAGCTACAAGATAATCTTAAGGCAATAGCTGTTGTTGGAGCTCGTGACTATACACAGTATGGAGAAGACGTAACACGATATTTTGCGGGAAAACTTGCATCGTTTGGTATTACGATTGTATCGGGTCTTGCCCGTGGCATTGATCATATTGCTCATGCAGGAGCACTTGAGGCAAGCGGCTATACGATTGGAGTAAGTGGCTGCGGCATTGATGATGTGTATCCAAAGGAAAATCGAGAACTCTACGAACGAATACTTGACAAAAAAGGAGTCATCCTTACTGAATTTCCCCTAAAAACTGAAGTACGAGGATACAATTTTCCACGACGAAATCGCATTATTAGTGGACTTTCACTCGGAGTTTTAGTAACCGAGGCACGGATTAAAAGCGGATCGCTTATTACGGCACGATTTGCCGTTGAACAAAATCGCGAAGTTTTTGCAGTTCCCGGCGATGTATTTAATGAAATGTCAGAAGGGCCCAATGAACTTATTAAACGAGGTGCAAAGATTGTTCGGAATTATACCGATATTCTTGAAGAACTCTTTCCTCAACTCATTCATGATGAGAATAAAACAGCGGAAAACTCGAAGCTTGATAAAAAATGTGAAGTAGAACTTGGCAAGGAAGAAGAGCATGTGTTATCATATTTAGATTATACTACACCAAAACATTTGGATGACCTTATTTTTGAGGTTGATATAAATGTCGGTGAGTTAACGCAAATTCTCATTGGACTCGAAATGAAAAATGTAATTCGCGAATTACCAGGAAATCATTATATAAGGATACACCATGAGTAAATCCCTTGTGATTGTAGAATCTCCAACAAAAGCAAAAACACTTAAAAAATATTTAGGGAAAGATTTTAGTGTTATGGCTTCAGGGGGGCATATTAAAGATTTGCCGCCTAAAAAACTGGGCGTTGATATTAATGATAATTTTAGTGTTGAGTATGAGATTGTTAAAGGCAAAAAAAAGATTATCGATGATATTAAAAAAAGCGCAAAGCTTGCTGATAAAATATTCTTAGCGCCTGATCCCGATCGTGAAGGAGAGGCAATTGCATGGCACATAGCCGAATCGCTTGGTAAAAAAAACCATAACATTTTTCGCGTACTTTTTTCGGAAATTACTAAAAAGGGAATTCTTGCAGCCATCGAACATCCAACAAAGCTCAATAAAACAAAATATGAGGCTCAGGTTACACGTCGCATTCTTGATCGCTTGGTAGGCTATAAGCTCAGTCCATTATTATGGAAAAAAGTCAGTCGAGGTTTATCTGCAGGAAGAGTCCAATCAGTTGCGCTTAAAATTATTGTTGATCGCGAACGCGAACGACAGGCATTTAAAGTAGAAGAATACTGGACAATCGATGCACAACTTGAAACTGAGAAAAAACAAGAATTTGTTGCGAGCCTTTTTAAAATCAATGAAGAAAAGATTCAGATTAAAAATGAGAATGAATCACAATCACTTGTCGCCGATATTGAGAAACAAACATTTACTGTTACGGATATTACCAAAAAAGAACGTAAGCGTAATCCTCAACCACCCTATATTACGAGTACCCTTCAACAAGATGCATCTCGAAGGTATGGCTTTGGTGCCGAACGAACCATGCGAATTGCTCAGCAGCTCTATGAAGGAATCGAAATTGGCCAAGATGGATTGGTTGGTCTTATTACCTATATGAGAACAGACTCTGTTCGTTCTGCTGATGAGGCTTTACAAGCAATCCGCGAAGTTATTGATAAAAAATATGGAAGAGATTATGTGCCTGATTTACCTGTTATCTATAAAACAAAGAAAAGTGCTCAAGATGCACACGAAGCAATTCGCCCAACAACATTTGAATATACTCCTGATGCGATAAAAAAATATTTAGAGCCGGATCATTATAAAATTTATAAGCTTATTTGGAATCGCTTC
>CAZRKD010000051.1:573-9365 GCA_964600515.1 uncultured bacterium | reverse complement strand
ACTCGCGACCTCCTGCGTGACAGGCAGGCGTTCTAACCAGCTGAACTACGGCCCCTTGGTTTAGTTATTAGTTTTTCATTGTTAGTTTTGAGAAGGAAAAAGAATCAGAGTACTATTTGTTTCCTAAACTAAAAACAAAAAACTAATCACTAAAAACGAAATAGGCGGTAGAGGAATCGAACCTCCAACCCCCGGCTTGTAAGGCCGATGCTCTAACCAATTGAGCTAACCGCCCAATATAGCAAAGCATAACTTCGTATACCAACGCTTGCCCTCATCTCGTCGCTGTGGCGTAACTAAGAGTACGCCTCACTCCTCGATTTCGGAGTGCCTTGGTCTACTCGTTCTGGTTTGCTATCTCTATTTACAAATAAGAATCGAAATTTAGAGAAATAAAGTTCTTCAGTCAAGGATTTTGGTGTTTAAATAATTTTTGACAGTATACTGCAGTTTATTATAAACTTAATAATATGAAAAAGACACTTATTGTAGTATTGAGTTTTCTTGTAATTGTTATTATCATACAATGTTCATCAGAGTATAAAAAGAAAAAGCTTTTTGCCGAAAAATATTGGGGTTCTGAACGAACCTGTCTCCCTTGTCATGAGTATCAACAACCTATTGCCCGAAACCATAATTATCGATGCGATACGTGTCACCGAGGCGATCCATTTGCTAAGACAAAAGAAGCGGGGCATAAGGATCTCATTAGTATTCCTCAAGATGATCAGATGGTAAAATATACGTGTCATAAATGTCATCTTCTTACACTAGGAAAAACGATACCCTATGATGCGCAGTTTGTTCAGGACATTTTAGTTTCACATAAATAAAATTCCGTATCGTGGTTTGAACCTATGCGAAAAATTGTATTTTTGTTAAGTTTATGTTTTTTATTGAATGCATGTTTTAAAAAAAATAATCAAACAAATACAAAACCTGCAGTAGTTTCCAAAACATCGAGTAGAGCTACCATGGTAAATGAAGAAATAAAAGGACTTATCAATGAACCCGGTGTTCGTGTGCGAGAAGAAGCATCACAAGATGCAAAGGTAGTGCTGCAACTCGATGTTGGTTCGCGTGTTGAAGTTATTGAAGTTTCGGGTGATTGGTATAAAGTTGCCTTTGCAAATAGCGATAAAGTTGGATGGATTAAAAAATCGCAACTTATGGAATTTGCACAGTGGATTGCCTTCAATAATCAATCAGAGGAAATAAACAAGGAAACAGTAAACACGGATGAGATACTCTTTTCGAATTTTTTAATACTTCCCTTTGCTAACAATGATAAATATGCAAATGCTGGCGCCATTTATCAGGCAATGTTGGATACTTTTATTACAAATGCCCGATTTAAAATCATGAGTACTAATGGTTCCTTTACAATAGAAAAACAATTTAAAACAAAGGAGAAACTTGAAATTTCTTCTGATGTTCTTCAAACGATTGCTCGGGAAGAAAATATCGATGGAATTGTTAATGGAAAAATTTCAAAAGCCGATTCTCAAAAAGCTACAAAATGGGAAGTTGTTATTCATGTCTATCAAGCAAAAGAGGGTGTATTACACGCAATTGAAAAAACCGTAATTTATGAACAGGATGATGATCCCAAAAAAGTTATTGAAGATATGATTTCAAGTATGATTAATCGACTTCCTTATTTTGCTTTTGTGACTCATGTTTCCAGTGATCGGATTACTATTAATCAGGGAAAAAATGTACAACTTCATCCGTCTCAAACCCTACCCATTTTTCGGGTGACTCATATTATTCGTGATCCACAACATGATACCTTTGTCGAGTGTGATACCGTGAAAGTTGGCACATTACGCCTCGAAACAATTTCTGATCGCAGTGCCGAAGGTGTACTCCACGATAAAATCGAAGATGCCCACATTGGCTTTCTTGTTGGCCCGCCAACAAAGACCGAATAATATGCAATTTTTTCATAAACACATACAAAATATGACACTTCATTTTTCTTAGAACGATAATATTCTACAACTATTGAATATCTAACTATTTTTCTCTTCAAATTTCCCGCTATTTTGGACTCAAAATTGCATATATCTAATAGTGGAGAAGGTGTATGAAAATTTTGGGAATAATTGTACTTATTATTATATCGAGTTGCGATGGAGGAGGGGTTGTATTTAATGTAGAGAAAGAAGCGCCGGAATCAGAAATAGTCGTAAGTGGCAATCCTTCTCCCGAAGAAATAGTGCCTGAGAATGAAGGAACGGGAGATAGCAATTCAGAAAATTCTACCGAAAATTCAGAATCAAAAGATAAAGATGTTGATGGGAAAGAAGATGTGATTGATAATTGCCCTGACATCTATAATCCTGATCAAGAAGACAGCGATCAGGATCTTGTAGGCAATCTCTGTGATCCATGTCCCCATGATAGCGCAAATGATACCGATGATGATACTATCTGCGATGATGGAGATAATTGTCGTGAAGTAGTAAATCTTGATCAAGCGGATAGAGATGCTGATGGAATTGGTGATGCCTGCGATGATTGCCATGATCCTGATCACGATGGAATCTGTGGCGATACTGACAATTGCGAAAACTATAACCCGGGGCAAGAAGAAAGCGATGGAGATACATTCCCCGATGCCTGTGATAATTGCCCTGACATCTATAATCCATCACAAGCGGATGAAGACAATGATGGATTGGGAGATTATTGTGATAGCTGCGATGATGATCCGGGCAATGATGATGACCATGATGGAATTTGCTTGAGCCAAGATAATTGCCCTTCGGTTTTTAACGATGATCAAATGAATTCTGATACTGATGGAATTGGCGATGCCTGCGATAATTGTCAGTATGTCAAAAATGAAGATCAGATTGATAGTGATTTAGATGGACAGGGCGATATCTGTGATCCATGTCCCACTGACCCTCAAAATTCCTGCATTCCTCCCGAAGAAGGCACTGTTGTTATCAATGAAATTATGTATGATCCCAATGCTGTCAGTGATAGCGTCGGCGAATGGGTCGAATTACAAAACATCGGTCCTGGGCTTGTTGATATTAAGGGATGGAAATTTTCCGATGCTGATAATAGTAATAATGCTGATCCTGTGACTGGATATAAAATCATCGGTGTTAATGAAGAACATGTGATACTTGCGCCGGGAGAATTTTATTTGTTGGGAAAATACGATGATCCCTATGATAATGGCGGTGTATATGGTATCAGAACAACATTTGCCTTTGGGCTTTCAAATATTGCAGATACGATCATTCTTCAAGATGAATTTGGTATTGATAAAGATCGAGTCAATTATAATGAAGATGCTCTTTGGCCATCATGCTTTGGCGCAAGCCTATCACGTATTACTTCAGATTTGAATAGAAGTAATGATATAACAAATTGGCATTGCGCAACGACTTCCTATGGCGATGGTGATCGAGGAACACCAGGAGAAGAAAATTAGTTCGCTTCTTCTTTCTTGTCTTTTCATCCCATACTTTTTACTATAACGTGTATGTTCAAACCAAAAATTTTTGGTAAATATCTTTTAATTGATAAAATTGCGACAGGCGGATTAGGAGAAATTTATAAAGCAAAAACATTTGAAGCTCTCGGCTATGAAAAGGTAATTGCGATAAAGACCGTCCGGCCCATTTATGCGGATGCAAAAGACATCATTGAACTCTTTCAAAGCGAGGCGCTTTTATCAGTAAGCCTTGATCATCCCAATGTTATTCGCGTTTTTGATCATGGAAAAATAAAAGACAAACACTTTATCGCAATGGAATACATTCATGGGTCTGATTTAAAGATCATCATGAGAGAGACACAAGAAATGGGAACAAAAATTCCCGAAGAAGTGTCAGTCTATATTATTCGCGAAGTCTGTAATGCTCTTGATTATATCCATCACAAAAATGACCCGCGTAATGCTACCCTTTCTATTGTTCATCGAGACATTAGCCCCGCCAATATTTTGGTTTCCTATGATGGAAAAATAAAACTCATTGATTTTGGTGTGGCTAAATCCGGCACGAAAAAAGAAGAAGAGGGAGTTTTTGTTGGAAAGCTTCGCTATGCTTCGCCTGAGCAAGTCGACTATAAAGAAGTCGATTTTTATTCGGATATTTTTTCAATTGGGATTGTTCTCTATGAACTACTGACGTACAAAAATCCGTTTGCGTATGAGAAAGATGAAGATACGATTACGGCAATTAAAGAAGTTCATTTTAAGCCGCTACGAGACTACATTCCTCATGCACATGATACTATTGATGCAATTATTCGGAAGGCGCTCGCACGTAATAAAGAAGATCGATTTGAACGCGCGAATGCATTTGCGACGGCATTAACTCAGTATATTGAGAGCGAGGGAATTCAGAATATATCAGAACGGTTTTTAGAATTTTTTGGGACTTTTTTTGAATCATTTGAAAAGCGGTGTAAAGAAATTGATGTAAAAGATGATGCAAAAAAAGATGAGCACGAAAGCACGATTGTTTCGGGAAGGAAAACACAAAAAGAAACAAAAGGCGATGATGATGGCGGCACACAAATTATTAAAAAGGGAGCCAAAAAAGAAAGTAAAAACGTAGTTGTACTCTTCGTATCATTTACAAAAATTCGTGATCGAGACAAGAAAGAATTGTCGGAAGATCAAGTGCAGTCAATTACCAATGAGCTCATAAAAAAGATTATGGATAGTGTGAGCGGGTATGATGGAGCCATTACCGAACTTGCTCGCGAGAGAATCTGTGCAGTTTTTGGTATTCAAGGCAGAACGACCGATAACGCCCTTCGGGGAATTGTCGCTGCGTTTTCGGTACAAAATGCAGTGACGCAATTCGAAGAAGAGCTTCATATAGCAATTAATCTTAGGATGACAATCGATACGGGCATCGTCTCTATTGATCCATCAGTCAAAGACATTGGCTCATTTGCGGTAAGTGGCGATTCGGTCGAGCGAGGGAAAAAGCTTTTAGAGTCTGCGCGTGATCATGCCATTACTGTTTCTCAATCAATTGAGGATTATCATGATATTGGATTTAAATTTAAAGACATTGGAAGTTTTATTTTTGGTGGAGTGGCAGAGAAATATTATGAAGTACTTGAACGCAGAAAAAAGCGACGAGACACTACTCAAAAAATTGAATATAAGACTTCATTTGTGGGGAGAAAAAAAGAACGCAAAGAGATATCACAACTCTTGACTGATATTACAAAGACAGGGCAGGGCAAAGCGATTACTCTCTATGGAGCAGTGGGCATTGGGAAAACTCGGTTTATTCGCGAATGTATGTATATGACTCCCAATCCCTATGCTTATTATGTTTCAGCAAAGCCCGAGCTTGAAGAAACATTTAAGAAAAATACTTTATATGTAATTTTTGCTGAACTCCTGAAACAAGTTGTAGGAATCAAAGATAGCGATTCAGATGGACTCATCCGAACAAAACTGTCGGTGCTCAAAGACTACTTGTTACATGATCATGATATATATCTTTTAGGCAGTATTTTGGGTGTAGATTTCCCCGGCAATGATATAGAGTTTCTTGAGGGAGAAGAAAGAAAAAAAGAAATTTTGCGTTCGCTCAAAGATTTTCTTGTTGCTCTTTCGGGCAAGAAAACACTCATGTATATCATTGATGATAGCGAATGGATTGATCCTGCATCAGCCGAAGTTTTGGTATATATTGTGAAAGACATTATAAAAATAAATATGTTTCTGATCACAATTTCTCGAGAGAAATCTGAAAAAAATGTGAATTTTTTTGAATTTCTTTTACCTCCATTATCAGCTGATGATACTGATACAATGATGACTACACTCCTTCCAAAAATAAATGGAGCACCGGATTTAAAAAAAGAAATTCACGCGCGAGCTGAGGGAAATCCACTCTTTATTGAAGAACTCTGTAAGAAGCTAAGTTCAGTCAAAGATCTTACCCAAAAAGATTTACTGGCAACACTTACCTTGCCAAAAACACTCGAAGATATTTTCTCCTCTCGCATTCAAGGCTTGGCAGATACTGAAAAACAAATGCTTCGCGTAGCAGCATGTATTGGCAAAAATTTTCGCCATGATATTTTAGAAAAAATGATTTCAGAAGATGAGTCGCTTCGTCATGAATTAGCATTTAATCTTGATGAATATCTTGCGCGTTTACTTGAAGAAGATTTGATTCGGATTGATCCAACTAAAACTGAGCCAGAATATGTTTTTAAACATATGATGCTCTATGAATCGGTGAATAAATTGACTTCGAATGAAGAAAAAAAAACGTATCATTGCCTTGCTGGAGAAGCGATAGAGGATCTTTTTTATGATCGAATTGATGACTATTATGGAAGTCTTGTACATCACTTTCGTCAAGCTCAATCGTTTGAAAAAGTAATTCACTACTTAGAATTGGTTGGCGATCGAGAGTCAAAAAATTATGCAAACGACGATGCCCTTAAAAATTATCGAGCAATTCTTGAGATCATGAGCCGCGAGCCTCTAAAATTAAAAGAGAGCGCAAAGATTCGAAAAGAGGGAGCAATTGATCAAAAAATTGCAGGCATTTATCAGCTGATCGGTAAATGGGAAGATGGGATTTCATATGCACTTTCTGCTATTGAAAAAGCAAAATCAATAAATGACTTTGAGCTGTATGCCCTTTCTATAAAAACATTGGGAAGGTTCTATAAAATAAAAGGCGAATTTGATAGAGCTCTCGATTACTTTAGAGAAGCATCCAATGTTGCACAAAATGCCGAGCTGAAAACCTTGAAGGCAGAACTTACGAGAGAAATAGGCAGTTTATATAATTTCAAAGGCTCATATGATACGGCGCTAAAGTTTATTGAAGAAGGCCTTCTTGAAGCACAAAAGCTATCTGATAATTTTTTGCTCGGGCGATTTGAAAACGATCGAGGCATTATTCTGACCAAAAAAGGTCAGCTCAAAGAAGCATTAGCCTCGCTTTTGCGATCAGTTGCCTACAAAGAAAAAATTAATGACAAATACGGAATGGGAGTAACATTAGGAAATATAGTAGAAATTTATTACACCGAAGAAGATTATGCTAAAGCTCGAGAGTTTTGTGAAAAATCAATTGCTATTACCGAAGAGATATCTGATCGATGGGGCCAAAGTGTCAATTATTATAATTTGGGTAATATCTATTTTATTCAGGATGATACTCAGCATGCAGAAGATTCGTTTACAAAGTCGCGCGCTATTGCTTTTCATATTAATTGGCCCGTTGGTATACTTTTTAATGATATCTTTTTAACGTATTTTTCATGTACAAAAAAAACTCGTAAAAAAGAAATTTCAAAACTTACTGAGCTCTTAGATCAAGCAATTGCCCTTGATGCACAAGAAGGAATATTGAAAGCACGGCTCTTTTTAGCATTGCTTTATTATGCAGAAAATAAGAAGAAATATAAAAAGAAAATTGATATACTCGTACATGATGCGAAAGCATTGGCAGTAAAATTAAATGCAAAAGATGTATTAAAAAAGTTAGAAGAATATATTAAATAAATATATGCACAAAAAATTTACCGTATGTATTGATCCCGGTCATGGCGGCACAAAAGGAAGTGATTTTTTTCGAGAAGGGCAGTTTGGTCTTCGCGAAGAAGAAGTGAATGTTCGCGTTGGCCTTGCATTGAAAAAAATGTTACTCGAAGAAGGCGTTGGGGTAGTTCTTACTCGGGAAGAAGACAAGTTTATAGAACTGCAGGAACGCGTTGATATTGCACGGGAAGCCGAGGCAGATATATTTATTTCGATACATCATTCGGTTGCACGAGATCGATCGCTTAATTATTCCATTGTTTATTTTCATAAAAATGCGATGGGGAATCCTGCGAGTGTGGATCTTGCATCGTATCTTGTATATTATTTTAAGAAATGCTTAAAGCTTTCAGCATATGTGTATTCTGATCATCTTGTGTTTTCACAGGGGTTCCATGTGCTTCGAAGCCTTAAGGATGAGATCCCCTCGATTATTGGCGAAGCATCTTTTTTATCACATCCTCAGAATGAATTATTATTACAGCGGGAAGATTTTATTGAAAAAGAGGCCCTCTGCTATAAAGAGGCAATTCTCGAATATTTTGAATCAGGAATTCCTTCATATACATTGGTATCAAAAGATGATGATCAAGATCTCATTATTGAACTCGATGATGGCTTTGGAGGAACTCATTTTCTCGATACTACACTACAGGTCATTATAGATAATAAGAATGTTCCCTATACGTTTAATGTCATGCAAAAACTTATTGCTATTGAGAATAAAAAACAATTTGGCGAGGGTAGCCATGAATTAATTCTCTTGGGAGAAAATAGAAAAAATAATAGCATTCATCCGAAACCGTTTATATTTAATAATCTCTCCGATGGGACTGAATGGAAATCTTATATGAGTACAGGCAAAAAGCTTTATAAAGAAGCAAGCGAATTACAAAAAAATAATAATTTCGAAAAAGCAGCACACGTCACACATCAAGCAATTGAGGCGTTTTTTCATTCTCTTCGGATATTGCCTGTTCATGAAAAAGTCGATGAAGTATATTATTGTCTTGTGCTCTTATTTCGTCTTATAAATGATAGAGCTCGTGCGGATCAGTATATAAAAAATTTAAGAAATTATACACCTACTTCAGAGTACATCGAGAAGATTGACTCCCCGACAATTCGTGATTAAATAAAATACATGCAGCTTATAGTAATGAGTTTTGTAGTTGGGGCGCTTTTTTTGCCCTATTTTGCTGTAGCAACTGATATGTCTCCTTTGACGAAAGAA
>CAZRKD010000051.1:0-563 GCA_964600515.1 uncultured bacterium | reverse complement strand
AAAGAAGAGGAAGGCATCTTCTGTTCGTATGGAATCATTAAAAAATCAAAAACAATCAGTGGAACAAACTTGAAAGAAGCGATTGCGATTGGCCTCATCGATGCTACACCTTCGGTTATTTGGGATATAATTACTGATTATAATAATTACAAAGATTTTATGCCACGGACTTCAAAAAGCGAAATAACCAATCAGATGGGAGATACGGTGTATTTTTTTAGTGAACTCGATATGCCTTTACCGATGCCTAATGTTAGTTATGAACTGGCACTGAAACACGATAAAAAGCATTTTGTCATTACTTTCAGCCTTGTGCCCGGAACTGGACGAAATGTAAAATTTGTCCGCGGAAGCTGGAGGCTCGAGCCGTATGGCAGGAGGAAAACAAAAGTAACGTATACGCTCTTTACCGAGCCCGATACCATTGTTCCTGATTTTATTATCAATATCGCTACTGATCTCACCCTCGGTCAAGTCATCCAATCGGTGAGAGATCGAGTGTATCAATAGGTGGGGACCGACTTATGAAGAATTATTCTAGGCATACTATATACATTTTAGTA
>CAZRKD010000050.1:0-9502 GCA_964600515.1 uncultured bacterium | reverse complement strand
TGTATAAATTAAACTATACTTCATTTATACACGTATTATTTATTTTTGTCAAAATAAATAAATACTCTGGGGTAGTTTATGATACAATCTTCCCATCTTTAATGACTTGTTCAACGAGATTGATTCCGAAGTAATAGGGCAACTGGTTATGATTGTCTACTTTAAGGATAAGAATATCTGCCTTTTTGCCTACCTCTAAACTACCAATTTCATGAGCTCTATCAATCGCACATGCTGCATTTATTGTTGTAGCATTTATTGCTTCAGCTGGTAATAGCTTCATGTTAAAACATGCTAAGGCAATCATCATCTGCATATTATAACTCGGGCAACTCCCAGGATTAAAATTTGTAGCAATAGCAATTGCTACTCCTCTATCGATCATTTTTCTTGCTGGGGCATATTTCTTCTCCATTAAGTAAAAAGATACTCCTGGTAAGAGAACGCCAATAGCATTTGATTTTTCTAAGGCATGTATTCCATCAGGCGAAATATGCTCAAGGTGATCGATACTTACGGCACTCAGTTTACACGCTAATTGGGTGCTATTTAATGTGCAATTTTGCTCTGCATGGAGTTTTAATTTAAAGCCACAGTTTTTTGCAGCTCCTAAAATTTCTTCGGTTTCAAGAAGCGTAAAAACACCTTTTTCACAAAAGACATCACAAAATTCAGCATGCGGTTTTATTTTTTCTAATGATGTAACGATATCATTTATATATTTTTTTCTGCTAACATTTTTTGGGAAGGCATGTGCTCCAAGATATGTTTTAACAATGCCTATGGGGAGAGTTGCTGCAAGCATATCGGCAACTTCTAAAATCTTTATTTCATCTTTGAAAGTTAACCCATAGCCAGATTTTACTTCGAGCGTTGTTGTCCCGTGAAAAAGCATTTCTTTAAATCTTTCGTATGCTATGTTAAATAATTCTTCTTTACGTGCCCGCCTTGTTTTTTTGACGGTGCTTAATATTCCACCTCCGGCGTTTAAAATATCTAAATACGATAGGCCTTGTTGTTTTTTAATAAATTCATCTTCTCTACTTCCCGCAAAAATAGCATGTGTATGACAGTCAACAAACCCAGGCATTACTATCTTGCCTCTCGCATCAATAATTTTCTTTGCTTTAAAATGAACATTGTTACTTTTACCAACAAAAATAATCTTTCCATCTTTAATAGCTAGAGCACCATCTTTTATTATGCCAAGATCATGTAACTCCCCACCTCTTTTTGGTGTATGAGAATTTGCAATCTCACACGTAATGAGCTCTGATGCATGTTGTATGAGAATATCAACTTTGGATTGAGGATTGTAATTCATTGTAGGTTAGGGATTTTAACTCCATGTTGTTTTGCAATTTCAATTGCGTCTTCGTACCCTGCATCCACGTGGCGCATTATTCCTATGCCAGGATCAAATGTGAGTACTTTTATCAAACGTTCTTCTTTTTCTTTTGTTCCCGTGGCTACGATTACCATGCCTGCATGCGTACTATTGCCTATACCAACGCCGCCACCGTTATGTATCGAAACCCAATCTGCACCACAGGCAGTATTCCCCAGTGCATTTAAGAATGGCCAATCGGCTATAGCATCACTCCCGTCTTTCATGCCTTCTGTTTCGCGGTTTGGAGAAGCGACACTTCCACAATCAAGGTGATCTCTCCCAATAACAATGGGTGCCCGTACTTCGCCTGAGGCAACGAGATCATTAATAACCTTACCAAACCGAGCCCTCTCTCCATAACCAAGCCAACAAACTCTTGTCGGTAGCCCAATACAGGGTACTTTAACTTCTACTTTCTTAATCCATCGAAAGAGTACTTCATCGTGTGGAAACGTTTCTAAGAGTGCTCGATCAATTCTTAAAATATCTTCTTTATCTCCTGAAAGCGCAGCCCATCGAAACGGGCCTTTGCCCTCACAAAATAAAGTTCGAATATATGCTTGTACAAATCCTGGATACAAAAACTCACCACGATCATTCCTTACGTTTAATCCTGCACGTTCTGCTTGTGCACGTAAATTATTACCATAATCAAAACAAATAGCAGATGCTTTTTGCATATCAAGAATTGCTTGCACGTGTTTTTTTATTGCTCTTAGCGCTTCAATTTTAAACTGCTCGGGATTTTTTTCTCGTAACTCAAGCTTTTCTTCTACATTACCTTCTGGATAATAATAGTTCAAATCATGTGCTGAAGTCTGATCAGTTACAACGTCGGGTATGATTCCTTTTTTAACTAATTCGGATGCAACCGTTGCGATATTTCCTACTAACCCAACTGATAGAGCTTGTTGTAATTTTTTAGCTTTAAGTACTAATTCTAAAGCCTCATCGAGATTGTACGTAATTCTATCGCAGTAGCCTTCACGTACTTTCTTTGTAACGCGGTCTTCAAAAACTTCGACAATTAATCCGACTCCATCATTCATGGTAATTGCCAGTGGTTGCGCACCTGACATGCCACCTAAGCCAGCAGTTAAAACAAACTTTCCCGCTAAGCTGCCATTAAAATGTTTTTTGGCAAGTGCTGATAAGGTTTCATAGGTGCCTTGTAGAATTCCTTGAGTGCCAATATATATCCAGCTCCCCGCAGTCATTTGGCCGTACATTGTTAATCCACATGCATCTAAGGTATCAAAGTATTCTTGAGTACTCCATCGAGGTACAAGATTCGAGTTTGCAATTAAAACGCGAGGTGCATGTGCATATGTTGTAATAATGCCAACTGCTTTACCCGATTGTACGAGCAATGTTTCATCGGGATTTAAGTTTTTTAATGCATGAACGATTCTATTATATTCACGCCAGTTTCGAGCTGCTCTTCCAGAACCGCCATATACAATTAATTCATCAGGTGCTAATGCAAGTTGTGGATCGAGATTATTTTCTAACATTCTGAGTGCTGCTTCTATCTCCCATGTTTTACATCGTAGGGTTGTTCCGCGAGCAGCATGTATCTCATGCTTTGGTTTTTCCTCATAATAGAGTGGTCGAGATGCCTTATCGTTCATTCATTCCTCTCATAAAACATACAATTAATTCAGCTGCGAGCCTTACGGTTTTATTCTTACGATCATATACGGGGCTTACTTCCATGAGATTAAATAATTGCACGTGTTTATTTTTTCCTGCTCGATATGCCAATGTACATATTTGTTTTTTTGTAAATCCCTGTATTCCCGGTGCACTACATCCGGGAGCAAATCTTTTTTGTACGCCATCTATATCAATATCAAAGGCAACCGCATGAGTATTTTTTGATGCAATTGATAGTGCTTTGTCACATGATTTTTCTAAACCAATCCTATTTATGTAATCAAGTTTTATAAGCGTAGCTTTCTTTTTTACGAGATAGTTTCTATGTTCTTCTAAATTTTTTGGTGAATGAATCCCCAGTTCAACAAAATTTTTCCCCGATAAAAATCCCCCATCTAATAATCTTCTAAAAGGTGTTCCTGATGTTATTTTGCCACCCTCAACTGGTCGTACATCGTAGTGTGCATCAATATTTATTTGCCCGATTTTTTTATAGAATATCGCCAGTGCCTGTACCGAACCAAATGAAATGTCATGCCCACCGCCAATAACAATTGGTACTTCTCCGGCCTTGAGTATTTTCACAACCGAAGCGGTGACTCTTTCATGTGTTTTTTGTACGTTTTTTTTGACGGGTGTTATATTTTCGTAATGAATACTGGGTAAATTTTTTTGATTTTTTATGAGCGCACATAATGCTTCTTTAATTTTTTTTGGCCCAAAGCGTGCTCCGGGCCGTCCATTAATTAGTTGTATTCCATAATCAAAAGGTACTCCTAAAATGTAAACGCGTAACTCTTTCACGTAAGATCTCCAAGCTTTTTCGTAACTTTTTCTAAGAGATCCCCTCTCCGAATCATTTCTTTGAGGAGAGTTATATCAGGGGCGAGAACTCTATCCTTATCTAAATAGGCCACTTTTTGCCTCACTAATGAATAGGCGATTTCTACGCCATCGCCCGGTTTTAAACCTTCGAGAAAATCTAATGCTTGAGCCGCGCACAAGAGTTCAATGGCTAATACATATTCAACATTGGACAAAATTGACTGGGCTTTTCGTGCTGCAATAGTTCCCATGCTTACATGATCTTCTTGATTAGCTGAGGTAGGAATAGAATCTACCGAAGCAGGATGAGCTAAAACTTTATTTTCAGAAACTAACGAAGCAGCAGTGTATTGAGTAATCATAAAACCAGAATTGATACCCGCATCTTTTACTAAAAAAGCAGGCAGGTGTTCACTCAAGTTACTATTTACCATGCGCTCAATTCTTCTTTCAGAGATATTAGCTATTTCACAGAGTGCAATTCCTAAATAATCCATAGCGAGTGCAATTGGTTGTCCGTGAAAATTTCCACCTGAAATAAATTCTTCTGTCTCAGAAAAAAGTATTGGATTATCAGTAACCGAATTCATTTCTATTTCAGTAACTTTTTTTACATACGCTAAAGTATCACGTGATGCCCCATGTACTTGCGGCGCACACCTCATTGAATAAGCATCTTGCACACGACCGCAATCTCGATGAGACTCTCGTATTCCACTATTTTTCATAATTAAGCGGATATTTTCTGCACTATGCCGTTGTCCTTGATGCGGACGTAATTCATGTAATCTCTTATCAAAAGGCGCGATTGATCCTTTGAGTGCATCAATCGTTGAGGCAGCAATGATATCAGCTGACTTCATTATTATTTCTGCTTCGTTTACCGTGAGTGCAGCAACAGCCGTCATTACTTGTGTGCCATTAATAAGCGCTAAACCTTCTTTTGCTTCGAGGAGAAGAGTTTGTATCTGCGCCCTTTTCATTGCTTCTTTTCCAGAAAGTAAATGGCCTTTGTAATATGCCTGTCCTTCTCCAATTAAGACTAATCCTAAGTGAGCGAGTGGTGCCAGATCACCCGATGCACCAACAGAGCCTTTTTGTGGAATGTATGGATGAACACAGGCATTTAACATGCTTATTAAGGTCTCTACTAATTCGAGCCTTACGCCACAGTATCCGCTCGCAAGCGTGTTGATCCGAAGGAGCATTATAGCTCGTACTACTGCTTCTCTAAAAGGCTCATCAACACCAGTAGCATGACTAAGCACAAGGTTTTTTTGAAGCTCTTTGATATTTTCATTGGAAATTACTTTATTACAAAATGCACCAAACCCTGTATTAACACCATATACGACTTTATTTTCTGAAATAATTTTTTCTACAATTTTTCGTCCTCTTTTTATATTTCCAATAGCTTCTTTAGAAAGTGCAACCATGTAATTATTTTGGGAAACATTAACAACGTCTTTTATTGCTAACGACTTTGAATCAATGACGACTTTATTTTTTGTGAGCTTATTCATAGGGTTTGAATGCAACTCATACTCCTATTCAATCATATTTTCAATTGCTAAACTTTACTTTACGGGTATAGAGTAATTAAATCATGAAATTCATTGCCGACTTTCATATTCATTCCCATTATTCACGAGCAACGAGTAAAAACTTGAATCCAGAAAATCTTGATTATTGGGCTCGCATGAAGGGAATTAATGTTGTTGGAACCGGTGATATTACTCATCCAAAATGGACTCAAGAATTAAAAGAAAAATTTGGAGAAGCTGAAGAGGGATTATTTAAACTTAAAGAAAAATTTGTTATCGAAAATAATGTGCTTCTTAATAATTCCCAAGCTCCGCGTTTTATACTGACTGGAGAAATCAGCAGCATCTATAAAAAAAATGGCAAAGTACGAAAAATTCATAATGTCGTTTGTGCTCCTGATTTTGCGACAGTTGATAAGATTCAAGCAAAGCTTGTTAAGCTTGGCGCAAATATAACGTCTGACGGCAGACCAATTTTAGGACTCGATTCAAGAAATCTCTTAGAGCTTTGTTTAGAAGCGAATGAAAATATTATTTTTTTCCCAGCGCATATTTGGACGCCATGGTTTGCAGCACTAGGGAGTAAATCAGGTTTTGATTCAATTTCCGAATGTTTTGAAGATCTCACCAAGCATATTCACGTTGTTGAAACAGGCCTATCTTCTGATCCTCCTATGAATGAACGATGTTCGATGCTTGATGATTATATGCTCGTTTCTAATTCGGATGCACACTCTCCGGAAAAGTTGGGAAGAGAAGCGAATCTCTTTAACACTGAATTATCATATGCTGCGATTCATTCAGCATGGAAAAAACGAGATAGAAATAAATTTTTGGGTACGCTTGAATTCTTTCCACAAGAAGGAAAGTATCATCATGACGGACATCGAAAGTGTACTATCTCATGGACTCCCGAGGAAACAAAAAAACACAAAGAAATATGCACCGTATGTAACAAACCGATTACGGTCGGTGTTATGAATCGAGTCATGCAACTTGCCGATAGAAATACAAGGCTAAAGAAGAATTTATTTTATTCGATAATTCCTCTCAAAGAAATTCTTGGAGAATTAATAGGCGTATCTTCGCAAGCAAAAAAGATTAATATCTTTTATCATGATGTTATAAAAAAACTTGGTCCTGAACTTGTAGTCTTAAGAGAAACACCTATTGATGAAATTAAAAAAGCGTGTGGAAATGAATTAGGTGAGGCAATCAAAAGAATGCGCGCGGGGAATGTCCATGTTGTTCCTGGCTATGATGGAGAATACGGACGAATTACGGTGAGGTAAAATTATGTTCCAAACAATTCTTACTATTTTATGTGCTTTCATTGTTCCAATTCCCGTCTGGCTCATGCTTTTTCATTTTGTGTCGCTGAAAACAAAATCATTATCAGCGCGAATAATCACGTATCTCAGCTTGAGTTTATTGTGGGCTATTGTTGGATATCTTTGTTTTACCAATCAGGAATTGCTCTATAAATATCGATTCATGCCGAATCTTATATTTGAAGTCATAGGAATTCTTCTTATCCTCGTTGCTTTAGTGATTGATTACTTTATTATCAAACAATTAGGACTTCGGCGACTCATGTGTCTTGCGGAGTTACAAGAGAAAAAGACCGAGGGAACACTCGTGACCCATGGGATTTATAAATATGCACGACATCCACGGTATGGAGAATTAATTTTATTTTTCTTTGGCGTTGCATTACTCTCGGGATATTATAGTTATCTTTTTCTCTCTTTTTATATTTTTGTAGGTCTTTATCTCTGTTCTTTTTTCGAAGAAAAAGAATTAGCTGCCCGTTTTGGCGAGGCATATAAAGACTATCAAAAAAAAGTCCCGCGATTTTTTGTTAAGTGCCCTTGACGTTTCTAAAAAAGGGATTATCTTAAAAATGTTTTTTAACAAAACTTAAGGAGGCTCTATGAATAAACTCATTGTTTCAACGCTACTGTTTTCGTTTCTTTTTTGGGGATCACTTTTAGCTCAGTCTGAAAAATATACAGTGGATGCAGACCACACAACGATTGGATTTAAGATCAAACATTTTGGAATTTCGAGTGTATCGGGAAAATTTGGAAAATTCGATGCAGACATAGAATGGGATAATGAAGATCCTGTAAAATCAAAGGTGATCGCTACTATTGAAACCAAGAGCATTGATACCGGAATTGAGAAGCGAGACAATCATTTAAAAAGTGATGATTTTTTTAAAACAGAAAAATTTCCTACAATGACGTTTAAAAGCAAAAAAGTAAAAAAAGTAAAATGCAGTAAAGAACAAAAAGAAGAAGAATATACTACTTGTTACAATGTTATGGGTGATTTAACGCTTTTGTCGACAACAAAAGAGTTAACACTCAATGTTGGAGCTCACCATATCGAAGATGAATGGAAAAATAAACGACTCGGTGTGAGCGCTACGGCAAAAATCAATCGCGAAGATTTTGGCATGAAACTCACGGAAGGATTTTTATCAAAAGCAGTTGGGAAAAACGTTACGATAACGATTAATCTCGAAGCAGTTAAAAAGCCTGATGCCCAAAAAGCCCCAGAGAAAAAAGACGAAAAGCCCGTAGCGTAACTACTATAAATAATTGTTTTTTTCTTAATTTATATCTTGACTATACTCCTGATTAGTGATACTAATTAGGAATGAATTCCGGATTAGTAAGCTATAAAAGAGTGCTGAAATTAGAGTTACCAGAACGGCAATCGGCATTTTTGTGGGGAGCGCGTAAAACAGGAAAGTCTACTTTTCTAAAAGAACATTTTCCCAATTGCATTCGATATGATTTGCTCGAATCTGATCTTGCACTTCGTTTACTCAAGGAACCACATCGTCTGCGTGAGGAAATTTTGTTTCTTGATTCAAAACAACTTCGTCACCCTATTATCATTGATGAGATTCAAAAAATTCCCACTTTGCTCGATGAAGTGCATTGGCTCATTGAAAATAAAGGCGTTCATTTCATTCTCTGTGGATCGAGTGCTCGTAAACTCAAACGTACGGGAGTTAATTTGCTCGGTGGTCGGGCGTGGCGATATTCTATGTTTCCGCTGGTTTACAAAGAGATCCCTGACTTTGATTTATTGAGAGCACTGAATGCAGGACTCGTTCCTTCTCATTATAGAAGCTCGAATTATCGTAAATCTTTGAAAGCCTATATTATTGACTATCTAAACCAAGAAATTAAAGAAGAAGGCCTTGTAAGAAATTTGGCGGCATTTGCGCGCTTCCTTGATTCTTTAGCTTTCTCACATGGAGAATTAACAAACTATTCGAATATAGCCAGTGATTGTGGAGTCGATGCAAAGACCGTACAAGAGTATTATCAAATTCTTGTTGATACGCATCTTGGATATCGAATAGGACCATTCGCAAAGCGTGTTTCTCGAGATTTGATTCGTTCAATGCCGAAATTCTATCTCTTTGATGTTGGCGTTGCTACACATATATCAAAAAATTCGATCAATGCTTTACAAGGAGAAGTTGCAGGCAAAGCCTTTGAACATTTTATTCTCATGGAATTAGTTGCCTATCGAGGCTATAAGGATTTAGATTTTCCAATCGAATTTTGGCGTACTAAGACAGGCCTCGAAGTTGATTTCATTCTCGATCGAGGTGCTGTTGCAATTGAAGTCAAAATTTCTGATCGAATTGGAAAACATGATCTGAAAGGGCTACTCGCTTTTACCGAAGAGCATAAGACAAAAAAGGCATTTCTCGTTTCAAATGAAAAAAGAGCTCGTAGAATTCAACAAGATACTTCTCCTATCGATATTCTTCCCTGGAAAACTTTTCTTGATCTACTCTGGAATGGAGAAGTTATTGCTTGATTGTTCCCTTCCCATACGTAAATATGGCAACCTAATAAAAGGAGAACGCATATGTGCGGCATTGTTGGATATGTTGGGCCAAAAGAAGCAAAAGATGTTGTTGTTGAAGGATTAAAAAAGCTCGAATATCGCGGCTATGATTCTTCAGGGATTGCGTATTTTAAAAATAATTCAATTGAGATTATTAAAACCAAGGGAAAAATTGCAGAGCTCGAAAAGAAACTTACAGATATTAGTA
>CAZRKD010000049.1:0-9535 GCA_964600515.1 uncultured bacterium | reverse complement strand
CTATCTTTGATGGAAAAATTGTTGGAGATGAGAGAAATGCGTAAGAGAGCAGGAGCTATATATCTTAAAAAAATATTTAATTTAAGTTTGCTTCCTCCCTCTAAAAACTTCACTGAGCAAACTAAATTAAATATTTTTTTAAGATATATAGCTCCTGCTCTTATCATATACTTGTTTATTCTTCCCGTTTTTGCCCAGGTTTCTATTGAAGGAAAATTTGTTCCACGAACGTCGATTATCTATTATGCTCCTGATCGGGGGTATCGGATTCGAGGTTGGAATTCAGGAGGAGGACTAAAAGCAAAATTTTTGTGCGGCGAAAAGAAGGTCGAAAAGGGAGAATTAATTGCCGAATTTGAAGTAGAAATTACCAGTCTTATGAATTGGCTCAACAGGGAACATGAGGGAGCAAAGGCAGAGTCCGAAGAGATACAGAGAGAAATACGCGACCGAATAGAAGACTTAAGAGTGCAGCATCAAAAGCAAAAAATATATGAAAAACAAATTTCCTATGATTTACAAAAAAAAGGATTTATCTCAGTTCAGGATCATACACTTTTAAAAATGGACAAAAAAATAGCTCTTTTTGATTTACATGCAATAAATGAACAGAAGGCAATTGAACGCACGTATCTTAAGGATATGAATGAATACTATCAAAAAGATATTAGTTTATGGAAATACTATCTTGATTATATGAATAATGACTTCATACATCGTTTTAAAGTTTATGCAGCTGCCACGGGCTATGTTTCATATCTCACGCTTCCAATCATTAAGAAGAAATTGCAGCAAGGTGGTTGGACTCATACAGGCTGGCCATATGTGAAGTTATCCGTAGGCGATGAGGTTGATATAGAATTTAATCTTCCCGAAGAATACTATGAACTAGTAAAAGTCGGAATTCCTATTGAGATATTTCATGCAAGTTCCAAGAAAAAGTTTCCTGCAATTATTACGAGCGTGAATCAGTTTCCTCAGTATCTTGGAGAGGTAGAAGATGATTTTAATACGCCATATGCACTCGAAAAGGTATTTGTTGTAAGGGCACGGACCGAAGCAAAAACCGAGTTTCTCCCGGGTAGCGAAGTACAGGTAAAATTAAATATCAAAAATCAAAATGCAAAATAATAAATTAATAATAAAAATTATTTACATGAAAAAAATAATTTACAAATACTTCGAAACAAATAGTTTTGTGGCCGCCAAATTCGTTCGTCAAAGCATCAACCCTTTTATGAGCCACCCGTTGCGGACATTATTAGCGCTTTTGGGAATTGTTTTTGGGGTAGCTGCTGTGGTTTCCATGATATCGATTGGCGAAGGTGCACAAGAAGAGATCATGAGTGCAATTCGCTCGCTTGGAGCAGATATTGTTCATATTAAGTCTAATCCTATTGCCGAAGAACATTTAGGAAAGAGCATCAATACAACACGCGGATTATCTCGCTATGATGTTGAAAGTATCTCTTCATATATGCCAGAAATATCTCATTTAAATATTGGTTATACAAAACAGATCAAAGTGTATGCATCGAGTGTTGGCACTGATCCAAAAAGCCTTTTAGTGTATGGAGTAAGCAAAGATTTCATACGAGTTATGGGACAACAAATAAGCGGAGGAAGGAATTTTATTTCACATGATTTTGATCGTAATGTGAATGTCGCGATTGTAGGTAGTGAAATTGCAAAGAAGATCTCGAAAGATCATCCAAGAAAAGTGCTTGGAAATTTTATTCGGCTTAATCAAACTTATTGGGAAGTGATTGGTGTCTTAAAGTCCAAAGAAGAGGGGCTTAAAAATAAAGAGAAGACATCTCTACCGCTTGCCCCATTTGAATTCGAGAAGATGATCATTCTTCCCTATGAAGTAGCTTTTGCTAAAATTGAACCGCCAAAAGTCTATAGCGAACTTGATTATGTGGCTATAAAAGTTGGGAGTATTGAACAAACAGAAGGGTATCAGAAACTCATTAAAAAAATCCTGACGAAAACTCATCATGAAAGTGAAGACTATACGACGATTGCCCCGCTTGAGCTTTTACATCAAAAACAAAAAACACAGCGAATATTTAATGTTGTTCTTCTTTCTATTGCTGCTCTATCACTTTTAGTCGGAGGCATTGGCATTATGAATATTATGCTTGCAAATGTATTAGAACGCATAAAAGAAATTGGAATACGACGGGCTTTAGGCGCAACGAAAAAAATATTCTCCATCAATTTTTAGCTGAATCAATTGCAATATGCCTTTTAGGAGGAATTTTAGGAATTCTTTTGGGGATGCTTATTAGTCTTGGAGTTACGCTTTTTGCTGATATACCGGCAATACTATCATTTAAGGCAATGGGATTATCATTTGGAATATCGCTTTTTGTTGGCGTTCTTTTTGGAATCTTGCCGGCGCGACAAGCGGCAAATGTAAATCCGATAAAAGCATTACATAGTGAATAGGAGAAAATATGATCAATAGATTATTTTTGATATTTCAATTAATTATTGTAAGCGGTTTTGCCTACGCTGAAAATCCTTCATGGACGATTAAGCGCGGCGATCTTGTTGAAAAGCGTGTGTTCTATGGTGAAGTAAAAGCGCATAACAAGATCGACATCAGCGCACCTCAATTCGGATGGAATATTGCAGAGCAGCTTATTATTACCTACATTCCCGATGATGGAACACTCGTAAAAAAAGGAGATATCATTTTGACCTTTGATGATAGTGAGCTTCTCTCAAAATATAGAAACGCTCAAAGCGAATACGACATAGCAGTTGCGAATTTAGAACAAAAGAAAAGTTCTCTTTCTCTTGAAGAATCATCGCTTAAACTCGATATCAAAAGAAAGAACATGGAAATCGAAAAAACAAAACTAGCAGTGATAGAAGGAGAGCTCGTTTCTGATATTGAACGAAAAAAAGCAAAACTTAATGTAGAGTCTCGCACAATAGAGTATGGCCTTTTAAAGAAAAAGATGGGAGAGTTTCAAGAAAAAAAACGAAATAGCCTGAAGGTCAATGAATTAAAGGTTGCCCAAGAGAAACAAAAAATTGAAGACTTAAGCGATATTATAGCAAAGCTCAAAGTAAAATCACCGACAGATGGAATTACCTATCGACCCCTTACTCAACTCAACTGGGCACGGACAAAAGCTACCCGAGGAGCTGCCGTTGCTTCTTCTGATCTTGTGTTACAATTGCCCAATATGAATAGCTTTGAGGTGCATCTCTATGTCCATCCTTCTGATGTTCAAAATTTTAAAGTAGGCGACAAAGCAGACACTACAATTATTGCATTACCGAAGCATTCTTTTACTGGAACTATTGTAACCATAAATTCATTTGTGAGCACGCGAAATGAACGCCTCGGCACTACAAATGCAGAAGGAAATATATCGGAAGTGTCGGTTGTAGTGTCTCTTGATAAGCAATCCCAAGATCTTCGTCCGGGAATGAGCACACGAACAGAAATCAAATCTCTGATTGCAAGTAATGTATTATATATTCCCTTAGTTGCAGTATCTGAAAACGATAAGGGCTCATATGTTATGCTTACCAATGGGAAGCGAAAACGTGTAGAAATAGGGAAGACTACTACGCATTTTGCAGAAGTAATTAAAGGGCTACAAGGAGGAGATAGAATAAGATATTGATAAATTATACGTGGCCATTATAATGTTGTCTATGGCCTATCTTTTTCGTAGAAGAAAATATCTCTTAAGCAAAGAATTTCAAATGAAATATGCCCTCATTGTTACGCTGATTTGTGCAGCAATTACCATTGCCCTAGGTTTTTATATAACCAAACTTGCACGAGAGAACTCGAATTTGATTTACGAACTTTCCGATGCAAAGAAAAATCTTCTTGAAGTCTTTGGGCTTATCCCTGATTTAAATGATTCATTGAAATCAAAGTTTGAGCAAGAGACTTCAATGACTGAAGAGAAGTTGCATCAAACAGTTATTCGAAATCAACGACTCCCTTTTTTCTTAGCGATTTTTCTTCTTCTTATTATTATCGTGATATTTATGAGTGGAATTATCTTTACTCATCGAATTATAGGTCCCATGTATGTGTTTTCTCAGTATTTGAGGCAACTCATACGAGGAGATATACCTGAGGTGAGATCACTGCGAAGTAAAGACGAATTTAAAGATTTTCGAGATGATTTTGCAACGTATGTAGAAGAATATAAGCGGACGACTATTACGGAGACACAAAATGAGGTTAGAGAGTTACAAAATATTTTATCACTCATCGAGGGAAGAGATGTAAATCGAACTCTCGCCACAGAGACTCTTGCAAACCTCATTGATGATAAGCAAAAAGAGATTACTCGTTTATCTGAAGATTCTTAATGAAATCTAAGCAAATCATTATAGGCCTTACCGGAGGAGTTGCAACAGGCAAAACTACAGCGAGCGAATTTTTACGAAAAGAAGGCTATCTTGTCATTGATGCCGATGAGATTGCCCATCGAATTACGAAAGAAAATACGTTGATCTCTGCCGAGATTATACAAAAATTAGGCAATTCATTTTGTAACTTGCGTGGAGAAATTGATAGAAAGAAACTTGGGGATCTTGTTTTTCATGATACACAGAAGCGAAAACAGCTCGAGTCAATTATTCATCCCCTAGTTTTACAAGAAATAAAAAATGCAATTCTTGCCAATCACGATAAAAGTATTATTTTTGTTTCGGTGCCTCTTTTAATCGAGACAAGCTATTATAAAGAATTCGAATATACGATATTAATTTATGCTCCGTATGATGTACAGCTTGATAGATTGGTTACAAAACGAAAACTTACCAAAGAATATGCCCAAAAGATTCTACAGTCTCAAATGCCAATAGAAAATAAGAAACAATATGTGGACTGCGTTGTGGATAATACGGAGAGTATAGAAACACTCTGTAAAAGATTAAAACAAATTTTGCAACAATTCTAGTTGACAACTCTGAATATATAGTTATATAGTACCTTAGAAAATTAATCAGATTTATACATATTTAAATCTTTCGTATTTCACATACTAATATATTTAAGATGCCAAGATTAATAATTACTAAAGGAGACTTCGAATTTTAACCATTTATACGATATTTTTGTATCGTATATCTTATATATCTAACTAAAAACATGTATTCCATGTATCTATTAGAAGGGAACATTCTATGAATTTAAATGAATTGAAGGAAAAAAGTATTGGAGACTTAACAAAAATCGCAAAAGGGCTCAATGTCGAGGGCTTTTCTGTCATGCGGAAGCAAGAACTCATTTTTGCTGTTTTGCAGGCGCAGGCTGAAAAAGACGGAAATATTTATGGAGCTGGGGTTTTAGAAATTTTACCTGATGGCTTTGGTTTCTTGCGAACGCCGAGCTATAATTATTTACCGGGACCCGACGATATTTATGTTTCTCCATCTCAAATCCGTAAATTTAATTTACGGACCGGCGATACGGTATCAGGCCAAATTAGGCCTCCAAAAGATAGCGAACGCTATTTTGCACTTCTCAAAGTCGATGAAATCAACTTCGAAGATCCTGAAAAAACAAAAGATAAAATAATGTTTGATAACCTAACGCCGATTTATCCTAATAAACGATTTGAATTAGAATTTAAGCCCACCAACTATTCATCGCGCATTATGGATCTTTTGACTCCTATTGGAAAAGGTCAGCGAGCACTTATTGTTGCACCTCCTCGTACAGGTAAAACAATGCTTTTACAGGATATTGCCCATGCAGTCATGGCAAATGCACCTGAATCAATTCTTATGGTTCTCTTAATCGATGAACGACCTGAAGAAGTTACTGACATGGAAAGAAGCGTGAAAGGCGAAGTCATTAGTTCAACATTTGATGAACCTGCTCAACGCCACGTTCAGGTTGCTGAAATGGTCATTGAAAAAGCAAAGCGCCTTGTTGAACATGGCAAAGATGTAGTTATTTTACTCGATAGTATTACGCGATTAGCGCGAGCGTATAATACCGTTGTTCCACCGAGCGGGAAGGTACTATCCGGAGGTGTTGATTCGAATGCCCTTCACCGACCAAAGCGGTTCTTTGGAGCTGCTCGAAATATCGAAGACGGCGGAAGTTTAACGATTATTGCAACGGCACTTATCGATACCGGAAGCCGCATGGATGAAGTTATTTTTGAAGAATTTAAGGGAACCGGAAATTTGGAAATCCATCTTGATAGAAAACTCGTTGAAAAGAGAATCTTCCCTGCAATTGATATCAATAAATCCGGCACACGAAAAGAAGAGCTCTTACTCGATAAGGCTATTCTTAATAAAGTGTGGGTGCTTCGTAAAGTTCTTAGCCCACTCAATGCCGTTGATAGCATGGAATTCTTGCTCGATAAATTCACAAAGACCAAGGGTAATGCCGAGTTTTTGGCGTCCATGAATCAGTAACTTTATACGACATCATATAAAGCCATCTTTCTTAGATTTTTCTTGCACATGCACTTTTTTCATACTATTCGATGATAATAGACTAATAATAAGATTTTCTTATAGGCTATCTTAAACTCAGAAATTCTATCCTATTGAAATTACAGGTATAATATTGTTTTGCGTCAATAGAGTTTTTTGGAATTTTGGCATGCGTCTTGCTCTATAATAAGTGTATGAGAACACTTATATTCTTTCTATTCTTTTTCTTCTTTCTTAATGAACAATATCCCTATTTGAAGGCAGAAGAGCCAGGGGAAGATGTTGAAGTCTATGACCCATTTGCGGCTCCTAAAGAAAAGACAGAAGAAGAACAAAAAGCAGCTGAAACAATGGAGCTCAATTTCAATAATGCAGACCTTCGTTCAATTATCCGTGAAATATCCGAATTTACAAAAAAACATATTGTGTTTCCTGATGGTTTAAGTGGAAAAGCATCTCTCTATTCTCCTCAGCCATTGAAAAGGGATGAAGTCCTTGAGGCTCTTGTTTCGCTTCTCTCTGTAAAGGGATGGACGATCGATAAATCAAATCCTGTTATTTGGAAGATTATTAAATCTGAAGAAGTAAAAAAGACTTCGGAAATTGATAAAGATGGTAAATACCTGAATTCTGATCTCTATATCACTTCATTTATTCCGATTAAATATATCAATGCCGAGCAAATTTTTGAAACTCTCAAAGAAACGGTTGATAACATGAGGGTATATAAAGATACCAATACTCTTATTGTCACCGATACCAAGAGTAAAGTTAATCGCTTTAAAGAATTAATTGCAAAGCTCGACAAAGAAGGCTTTGAGGAAAAAGTCGATTTTATTCGCTTAAAAGTTGCCATAGCTGATGATATAGCAAAGAAGCTTACGGACATTTTGGATATTGGTGGAGGAGGCGCAAAAAAAGATGCCAAATTTCCTTTTTCTTCTACAGGCGGTGAACCGACTGAATTTAAAGGACGAAAGATTATTTCAAAACTCATTCCAGATCCGCGAACGAATTCAATTATTGTAAAGGGAAATGACGGAGGTATTGAAGATGTTCGTCGTCTTATTAAAGAGCTTGATACTGAGCTCACCGATGAAAAACAAGAAACGCGTGTTTTTGTCTATCAACTTGAACATGCCGAAGCCGAAACACTTGCAAATATTTTACAAGGCGTTATTAAAGGAATAACATCCGAGAAAAAAAGTATTTTTGCAAAAGAAGAAGAAAGCCTTACGCTTGGAGGTAAAAACCTCAATGTTACGGCCGATAAAAAAACAAATTCCCTTGTTATCGCCGGAACCGATGCTGGTTATCAATCGATTCTACCGATTATTAAGAAGTTGGATTTAAAACGTAAACAAGTTCAGATAGAAGCAACAATTATGGAAGTAACTCTTAATGATAAATTAGGTTACGGAGCAGCGGGAGCAGGAGGATTTAAAAAGGGAGATAATACTTTTATCGGAGCGACCCAGTTCGATCAGTTTTCTTCTGCACAAGCTTTTGGAAGTGGATTTAAGGATGCTCAGGGAAAGGAAATTGCCGGTTCTCAAATGCTTGCAAATCTAACAGGTATGATCCTAGGATTTGCAACTAAACCCCTTAACTTAGCCGGACTAAATATTCCAGCATTTAGCGCCTTATTAAAAGCAAACAAATTAGTTTCAGAAAGTAAAATTTTATCAAAGCCGAGCATTACGGTAGTGAATAATGAAAAGGCTGAGTTTCAAGTAGGTAAGACAATTTGGATTGAAGAAGGAACTTTTACGGCTACAGCAGGCGGGCAAAATAAGAATTATAAACCTCAAGAAGTTAACCTTATTTTAAAAATAGAACCAAAAATAAATGCAAAAGACTATGTAACTATGCATATTGAACAAGAAATAAGAGATGTTGGAGAAAAATCTAATGAGGATATTCCAAATAGAGATATCTTAACAAGAAAAGCAGATACTATGGCGAGTGCAAAATCAGGAGAAACGTTGATTATCAGTGGATTAATTCAGGATAAAGTAACAAGTAGTGTTTCGAAGGTTCCTTTATTAGGAGACATACCTCTTTTAGGATATCTTTTTAAAACAAAATTGAGGACTAAAGAAAAAACAAATATTTTAATTTTCATCCAACCAACTGTTTTAAATACCTCGGAAGATATTGCTCAAAATGCCTCAAAATGGGCTGAACGAAGAAAGGCGTTTAATAAAGAAAACGGCGTTGAAGAAGATGATTGGATTGGGACGAGTGAGCATAATGTTCATCCCGGTGGGATTGTGATTGAAAAGCCTCAAAAGAAGGCGAAGAAAACACAAGGCGAGAGTATTTTAGAAGATGAACAAAAAGATGATGGCATTGTTGATATTGAGTTTAATAAAGATAAACAAAACGGAATTGAGATTAAATAAAGCTAATTTTGCTTCTTAATCCTGAACGAACATCAGTTGTTTCCTTCTCCAAAACTTCTTGGGTAATATGTAACTCCGAAAGATAGTTTTCAAGTTCTTTATAACGAGGATTCAATCGATATACTTTTTTGAAATATTTCGTTGCCGAATCTTCATCTTTGAGTTCCAAATACGAAAGCGCAAGATTATAGAAGAGATCAATTTTTTGTCCATCTGGAAGGCCAAGCTTTTCAGTTGCTTTTATGTAATACTCTATAGCGTCTTTGTAAGCTTTCTTTTTTTGATAACATAAGGCGAGGAGGCATAAGGCATTATAATTTAATTCTTCGGAAGTCCCTGCGAGTTTAAATTCTTCGACTGCTTCATCGATGAGATCCATTTCAATATATGCAATTCCTAGATTATAATGAGACATCCCATCGTTTTCGGGGATAATTTTTTTTATCTGGCTTTTGAATTCTGCGATAAGATTTTCGATCGTAGGTGATGACATAGGTTCTTTTTTTTCTTCTAAAAGGCTATCGAGATGAACATATTGATCCGGTGAAAATGAAGATGCGAGTTTTGTTTTAAATCCAATAAGCGAGGTATTTTCGGGATATTTTTTGAGAAGCTCGGTAAGAATGTGGCGTGCTTCGGTAAGCATGTTATTATCAATGTAAAATGTAAGCTCTCGCATATCATCT
>CAZRKD010000048.1:0-9728 GCA_964600515.1 uncultured bacterium | reverse complement strand
AAAACTAACAACGAAAAACTAAAAACCCCTCGAAGTGCCTCCGCCTCCTGACATACCACCACCAACTACGGAAAATCCACCTCCGCCAAATCCACCACCAAAACCTCCAAAGCCTCGCCCGCCTCCCATCATGCTTGCAAATAAAATCGCGGGTAATAGTCCTCCTCTTCTTCCTACAAATAATAAAATAAATAAAAGAATGAGAAGAGCCCCGATGCCGAAAGGTTTTGTCCTTTTTTGAGCTTGAGGTTTAATTCCTAGACTTTCTAATGAAATATTTTTTTCTTTCGCGATAACTTCAGCTGAAGCAGCAAGTGCATTCATTACTGCTCGAGGATAGTTATCCGTTCGTAATTGAGGAATTACGTATTTGTCAAGAATCTCTCCAACCTTTCCATCAGGTAAAATCCCTTCGAGCCCATAACCAACTTCGATTCGAACCTTTCGTTCTTTTTCTGCAATGAGAATTAATAGGCCTTCGTCTGTTTCTTTTTTTCCAATTTTCCATTTTTCGTAAAGCCTTGTTGTATAATCATCGATTTCATAATCGCCCACTGAAGGGATAGTTGCAACAACCATTTCAACCCCTAATTTATCACGAAAAACCTGTAAAATAAGACTCAAATTTCGTTTATATTCGGGAGTAAATTTCCCCGCAAAATCATTCACAAAGCCTTGCTCTTCTGGAAATTTTTCTGTGGCATATGAAAGATTTGACACGATTAATAAACTAATAAATATTTTTAGAAATTTAATTTTCATGATAGTAATAATCGTAGATCGATTTCCCTTTCACTATGCGCTTCTAAATCCTTAATAACAACTTTATTTCTTATTAATTCTTCGGGAGCAATAATGAGTGCATATCGCGCATGAAACTCGGCTGCAAGTCCCAGGGCTTTTTTCATTTTCATAATCGATAGAGGCATTTCTACATCATAATTATTTTTTCGGAGAGCTCCAGTGATTTTATAGGCAATTTCGATTTCATTTTCTGAAAAAGGAATAATATAATAATCAAGAGCTCGTGTGGGATTTGGGAGAAGTTTTTTTTCTCGTAGTACTTCGCAAATAACGACATCTCCAAAACCAACACCCACAGCAGGCAAATGAGTATTTCCTAAATCCTGAAAAAGTTTGTCATAACGTCCGCCACCACAAATTGCTCGAAACTTTTTGTCAGTATCAAACACCTCAAAAACAGTGCCGGTATAATAGAGAAGCCCTCGAACCACGGCAATATCAAATATGCAACTCATATCATAGCCATAGTAACCGAGATATTTAAAAAACGCTTCTATTTCTTGTACTCCTTCTGATTCCGGAATTCTTTTTTTAATGTCCGGGAATGATCGAAGTTTGAGTATTTCAAAAATTTTACTAATTTCGTCGGGACTAAGCCCCTTTTCTTTTAATAATTCCCCAAAAATTTCTTCAGGTATTTTATCGAGTTTATCAATAGCTAAGAAGACATCGGTAATTTTATTGTCGCTAATGCCGCAACTCAGTAAGAGATCTCGTAAGAGTTTTCGATTGCTCACCTGTACTTTAAAATCATTGTTAGAAAGGCCCACGCTTTTTAAAAGATGAATAACCGCAGAAAGAACTTCTGCATCAGCCCGAATACTCGATTCACCAATAATATCAAGATTCCATTGAAAATGTTCACGTCGCCGGCCTTTACTCATGCGCTCATAGCGAAAACATTGTGGAATTGAAAACCATTTTATTGGCTTTGGAAGCGCATTACCTTTTTGGATAACCATGCGGAGAAGACTCGGCGTCATTTCGGGTCTGAGTGCTAGATCTCGATCTGATTTATCTTTGAAACTATAGATTTGATCAATGATTTCCTCGCCGCCCTTACGAATAAATAATTCCAGTGATTCAATAATCGGTGCATCGTATTCTTCAAAACCAAAAACATGTGACGTTTGCCGAAACTTTTCAAAAAGCCACTGCCGAACTCTCATGTCTTCAGGGTAAAAATCTCGAGTGCCTCGTGCAGGAGTCCATTCCATAATGGTGGAAATAGTAGAGAATAATACCCCATGGGTCAAGTAATGACAAATTAAAGAATGTAGAACCCCCAGAGCCGTTGTACTTTACTAAAAGCGTCGCAACTCTTAATCTTGTAGTGAGCCAATCCACCAATCGTCGTCTTTATTTAAGCGATCTTCGAGCTCGAATGCAAACTTTTCAAGCGAATCACCGCGCATGTTTTTAATGAGATCAACTTCATGCTGCGAAAGCTTCATTCCCTGCAATACCTTTTCGGGATTCGCGTAGAGATTGTTCGCAAAATCCGAGTCGTCAAGCGCTCGTTTAATAATTTGAAGAATTTTTTCCTTAGACATAACCTTCCTCCTTTTTTAGTTACATCTATAGTATAGCATAGTTTAAATTAAAAAGGAAGTGATTTTTGACACATTTGTGAATTTTGTTGTATCTATTTGAAATAATTGAAAATTAACTCTCAATCACCTCATAATCTTCAAGATGAAAGTCGGTACGGGGACTAATAAAGACATTTTTTTTGTACTTTTCTACAAGATTTTTAATAATGTAATTTTCTTTATTATTCAATATATCGGCTATTTCCCAATTGGCTTCGATGCGAACTTCTTTAATTTCTTTTTGCATAAGCTCATCTTCAACTTCTTCGATAATCTCATAAGCAATCGTTATCTTTGATTTCAAAAACCCTGTGCCATGGCAGTAAAAACAGCGATCCGTAAGCGTTTGCAAAAGATTCTCTCGTGTTCGTTTTCGAGTAAGTTGTAGTAACCCAAATTCAGAAATTGGCAGAGCCGTTGTTCGCGCCTTATCTTTCTCGAGGGCATCAGTAAATGCGCGGTAAACTTTTTTTCGATTGGCTTCTTTCATCATATCAATAAAATCAACAACAATAATACCGCCGATATTTCGAAGGCGAAGCTGATACGTAACTTCTTTTACGGCCTCTAAATTTACTTTGACAATTGCATCTTCAAAATTTCCTTTACCAACATGCTTTCCTGAATTTACATCAATTGCCGTGAGCGCTTCAGTTGTATCAATGACAATATATCCGCCTGATTTAAGCCATACTTTTCTATTAAAAGATTTCTCAATATCGATATCAATACCAATGCTTTTAAAGATGCTTTCTTTTTTTGTAAAAAGTTCTATTTTTGACGTTATCGATGGAATAAATTTTTTGGTAAAATTCACAAGCTCTTTATGTGCTTCTTTCGAATCAATGACAATCGTATCTATTTCACTCGTCGCAAGATCACGGACTGCACGTAAGGAAAGATCGATTTCCTCATACAAAAGCGCAGGCGAATGTTTTGCCTCTTTTGCTTTAATAATATTTTTCCATGTTTCATATAAATAATGAAGATCGGCTTTTAAATCTTGTGCCTTAAGATTTGCCGATACAGTCCGGATAATAACACCTAATTTATTATCTTTTACAAATTGAGACACCAGTTCTCTTAATCGTTCGCGCTCAGCTCGCATTTCTATTTTTTTAGATACGCCAACTCGATTCATCATGGGCACAAGAACTAAATGGCGTCCTGGAATAGAAATATGTGTCGTAATCCGCGCGCCTTTGTTGGCGATCGGGTCTTTAGAAACTTGAACTAAAACCTCTTGGCCTTCTTTTAAAAGGTCCTCAATTTTTCCCTTTGGATATCGCTTATCTTTATACTTTGGTTTTTCCGTTTTTTCTTCAGCTCCCTCCATATCAATATCGTCCAAATCTTCATAGACATCCCTGATATACAAAAATGCTGTACGCGAAAGCCCAATATTGACAAATGCAGCCTGCATAGCTGGTAGCACACGAACAACCTTGCCTTTATAAATATTTCCCACCAGCCCTCGTTCGCTTTTTCGTTCAATATATAATTCAACTAAATCATTATTTTCAATAAGCGCCACACGCGTTTCATGTTCTTTTGCACTAATAACTAAACTATTCATATATAATATCCTTTGAACTCACCCATCCTTTTTTTTCATCGATGAGTTCTATTTTTGCCCATTCATTATTTGTCTCGAGTACACTGAATTCTGCTCCCGTATGGAGTTTAAAAAGCACTGAACCTCCAATCCCAAATCCCGAACGAACATCGGTTTCTTCTACAATAACTACTCCATCTCTTGTATAATTCTCATAATAAAATTTAGCAACTGTTGTAATAATAAAAATGATATTTATAGAAAAGAGAATATAAGTCCCCCATTGAAAAAACTCGATATCTTTTTTCCAAAATTTAAAAAATATAGTACAGCAAAATAAAAAATTAATAATTACCGTGATAATAACAAGTGTTTTCAAATTAAAAAGATAATACCAAAAAAAGGCTTTTTTGGTAATAGAGCTCATCGCTCTATCTTCAATCTTGTCTTTTGCTAAACTCCTCACATAATTTATATTAGCAACAAGTTCTGGATCTCGAGGAATAAGCTTTTGGGCTTTTTTGTAATAGAAGAGTGCTTTACCTAATTCGTTTAATCGAAAATAGCAATTTGCAATGTTAAAATATATATGCCCATTAGGTATTTTTTGAGCTACTGAACTATACGTTGCAATCGCTTCCTCATACTTGCCTTCTTCATAAAACTTATGAGCCGCAGAAAGATCTTCTCTATCTTTGGCAAAGACAAAAGCTGAAATACTGAAAACCAATATAATTAAAATAAATCTTAACGCTTCATCTTCCAAAAATTTTCTGTAATACATTCTTAATTCCATGTCGTATAAAAGTAGGATTATTACTGAGTCGCCTCTTCATATAAGGCACGCTTGCAAACTTCTCGAGTTCAATCGGCATATAATAACGTACGGTATATCCTAATGCCATCAATTTTTTTTCAATCATATACCCATTTTCCACTCCGAGCAAGAATTGAAACTCAAATCGATCGTTTGGTATATTTCGTGGAATAATGATATTATCGATAATTGTATCAATAAAATCAGGATCGTGAGTAGCAATTTCTACGTACACCCCTTTATCAAACAATTGCCTTACGCGATCAACGAGTCGCTCTTTTGCAATTTCCCGATCATTTGTTGCAATATCTTCAGGCTCAATATATACACCGATTACCATTCGAACGCGTAATTCTTTTCTTGGTAATAATGGATAGTCTTCGCTAAAAATTATTTCTATATCTTGTACAGTACGATTGAGCCGTGATTGTAAAACCAACCCAATAGGAATGCCCCTTCTCCATGAATATCGAACTGCTTCGATTGTTACATCGGTATAATTACTGTTTTCCATATCAAGACTAACTTTTCGTTTACCTTTTTTATACGCATATTCACCAAATGCAGCAAGGCGTTCATTCAAAGGCGTTTCGGGTAAAAAAGTATGCCCCTGTACTGCACATATTCCCGTAGGTTTTAATGATATTGAGACGACATCTTCATCTCGATATGTATCATAAAAATCATCGGCGATCTTTTCATATGTTCGTAAAATATGCTCAGCCTCGTCAACTGTATGGGAATCTTCGCCGACAATATCAAACGTCGATTTGCGGCCATGTTCATGAAACTCTGCAACCCTCGCATAGCCTTCTTCAAGTGAACTCCCCGCAAGGTAATTTCGTCCAAAGAAAAGAATAATTTTATCCAAACTCATACGAGAAGAGTATTAAAAAATTTCTTTGATTAACAAGTGTTTTTTTTATAGCGTAAATATTTATGAAAAAACTTAATCTCATAATCCTCATGGGTGGCCGTAGTGCTGAACATGAAATTTCACTTCTTTCAGCAAAAAATATTGTTAGTACACTTGATAAAGAAAAATATACAATCACTTTAGTTGGAATAGATAAAAATGGAACATGGCATTTACTTGATAACGAAGATTATCTTATCAATCCCACTGATCCAAAAACAATTGCGCTTAAAGCATTACCTCAAAAAGTTGCAATTCTCCCCTACCCCAATCGACCAATGCTTATCGAAAGTGCAGTAGGAAAATGCATTATTGAACACATCGATGCTGTTTTTCCTGTTTTGCATGGAACATATGGAGAAGATGGAACGATACAAGGCTATCTCGAACTTGCCGGCATTTCATATGTTGGCGCTGATGTTTTAGGTTCTTCAATTGGTATGGATAAAGTCATTATGAAGCGATTACTCAAAGAAGCTAAAATTCCATCGCCCGCTTTTCTCTCTTTTTTTAAAAGAGACAAGATTTTATATACTAAAATAACAAAAAAATTAGGATCAACTATTTTTATTAAACCAGCAAATCTTGGTTCTTCAGTTGGCATCAGCAAAGTAAAAAATGAATTAGAATTTACTAGAGCAGTCGAACTCGCGTTTCGCTATGATCATAAAATTATCATTGAACAAGCAATTGAAGGCCGCGAAATTGAAATCTCAGTTTTAGGTAATGAGAATCCAAAGGCTTCTCTCCTCGGAGAAATCATTCCACAAAATTATGAATTTTATTCATACGAAGCAAAATATATCGATGATGCCGGCGCTCGATTAGATATTCCTGCGAAGCTTTCTCTAGCTGAAATTGCCGCATGCAAAAAAATTGCAATTAAAGCATATTCTTCGCTCTCATGTTCCGGCATGGCCCGAGTTGACATGTTTTTAGACAAAAATTCACAAAAATTTCTCATCAATGAAATCAACACAATCCCAGGCTTCACCAAAATTAGCATGTACCCAAAGCTTTGGGAAGTATCGGGACTTTCGTATAGTCAGCTCCTCGATGAACTCATTCAATTAGCGATTGAACGAAAGCAGGCAAAAGAAAAACTCATCTTTTCTTATTCATAGCATGCTCGAATTCGACTTTCTCACGTTGTTTATGAGCATCTTCTATGGTTTTAAATTTAAAGATTCCTTTTGGATATATGATACGATTTAATGCATAAACAAAGTTCCAAAATTCGATTACATTTTTGAAGTAATGAGCATCCTGATTATGCTTCCAAAGATCTTCTTCTGCTTCCTCAAAGGTTTTATATTTATAGAGTGGCATACAAAATACTTTTATTTTTTCTTTTTTTCTTCAATAAGCCTTTTAAGAAAAAGAGCATCTGCCTTATCTCGTTCACGAAGTGTATCTTTTTTTAATGCGTACAAAGTTTCGAGGGTAGCTACTTTGATTTTTACCCCGGTGCATTCAATAACTTCATAACGTAAATCATCAAAAGAGAAAGCTTCTCCTAAGCGAACCATAAGATCTATCGTAAATCCATCGGGCGTTCCGTAGCGGATCACCGGATATGTATCGAGTTCTTGAGAAGAAATTTCATCTATTGCATGATCTTGGAATACATAGAAGAGAGCCTTTTTGCATTTATCAATATTATGTGGAGCGATGTTAAGAAAGATATCAATATCTTGAGTCAACCGTTGCATGCCTTGTAATACAAGCGCAAATCCTCCAATAAGAATATAATCAACTTTTTCAAGCTCAAGAGCTTCGAAGACTTTTATGAATTTATTAAATTGATCCATCGGTTAATGAGTATATGAAGTAGGAATGAACTTTGTCAAAATTGAAAATGTCTGAAAAGATTATCCCTCAAAATATAATCGCCGAATTCCTTGTTCGAGGCCTGAGATAATTGATACTAATCGCGGCTGTTGAGGAAAGTTACTATCTTGATCAATATATAATGATTCAGCTAATGCGCGGAGAGAACTGCAAGAAATTTTATTTCCTCGAGAAACGAGTAATGCAGAGCGCTTATCTTTTTCAAGTTGCCTCTGTAATTTTTTTGTAAAAGATGTTTCTCGATCATTTACTAAAATATTAGCTTCTAAAATTCGGCCGTTTGTATATTGGGTGAGATTAGCTGAACCCAGAAACGTAATCGCATCATCAATCATCATAAGCTTTGCATGAATCATTTTTGGTGAAAAATAAATTTTTAGATTATCACGTGTTTTCTTGAGCAAATAATGAACAATCATTTTATTGAGATTATCAACAACATCTGCTTGTCGTGGCAAAATTATTTCAACATGTATGCCTCTATTGGTTGCATGAATAAGTTCATCAGCAAATGAATAATCAGTAAAATACGACATTTCGATAATAATCTTTTTTTGCGCACCTCGCATGAGCTCGAGAAATTTTTCTCGAATATGAGGATTTGTTTTTGTATCGAGTATAAAATCAATTGGCTCTGTATCATTGAATAGTAATCCTTTTTGCTTATATATAAAACGCTCGACGAGTTCTAGACTATCAACCATGACCATGTAATCATGCCATTTTTTATAATATTCATCCCCAATATTGATGCCTCCAATGATGATTTTTTGTGAATCAAAAATATAGTATTTGGAATGATCATTAAGCTCAGTATCAGTATGAAGTGTAATATTTGGAATGCACAGTAAGTTTTTTATATAACGCATTTTCTTTTTGAAATGGATATGAGGGAAATATAAATCGTTTGCTATAAAAATATAATGAAGCAATGCTCAAAAGATAGAGCTTTAAATTCTCCCGATAGATATTTTTATTAAAAAAGCTTTGGTTATTACTATCACCAAATTCAGCAATTGCACCAAGCTGATCTTTGACAATAGTAACCTGCACTCCTCTATCCGCAGCCCCAAGAAGCATCTTCGCCATTTTATTGCCAATAAAATCATCCCGCCAAATATGGACATTGATATAAATTGATTCCTTGGCTTTTTTGATATTCTTGAAAATCTTCTTAAAAGCCTTTTTTCCACCGATTAAGAGATGAAGTTTTTTTTGATTAGAATACATGGTTAATTACGTAAATACATCTATCTACAAACGAAATCAATATGATGAAACCTAGTCCATTACAAATCTTTCAGATATTTCGCAAGAAATTTTTCCATTGCTTCATAGAATTCAAACCGGTTCTCCTCATTCCCAAATCCATGTCCTTCATTTTCTTTCATCATATAAGGGACATCGATACCTCTTTTTCGTAGTGATTGAACAATCTGATCGGATTCATTCTTATTAACACGAGAATCCTTTGCCCCTTGAGCAACAAAGAGTGGGGCTCTGATTTTATCGGCATGAAAAAAAGGAGAAATATCCATAAGTAATTCTTTATCTTTTTCTCTATGACCAATCATTTCATACAGCATTTCTAAATACGGTTTCCAATACGGGGGAATCGATTGGTAAAAAGTAAATATATTTGAAACACCTACATAATCTACCCCACAGGCGTAAAGATCGGGAGTAAAGGCAAGTCCTGCAAGAACTGCATACCCACCATAACTTCCCCCATAGATACAAATCTTCTTTTCATCAATAATACCCTTATCAATTAACCAATTGACTCCATCAGTAATATCATTTTGCATGTTTTTTCCCCATTGCTTAAAAGAAGCTTTCCAGAAATGTTTTCCATAACCTGTAGAACCACGAAAGTTAAGTTGTAAAACAGCATACCCTCGGTTGGCAAGTAACTGTACCTCAGAATTATATCCCCAACGATTTCGTGACCATGGACCTCCGTGGGGATTAACTACGAGAGGAAGATGTTGTTTATCATTATCACGGGGGAGAGTTAGATAACCATGAATGGTAAAACCATCACGACTTTTAAAAGATATAGGTTCCATAGACGCAAGATTTTCTTCTCGTAGCCACGGATATGCATGTGCGAGAAGAGTCATCGTATTTAGAGTGACATCATAGAGATAATAAATTCCAGGAATTCGATCACTTGTTGCACTAATAATAAAT
>CAZRKD010000047.1:0-9774 GCA_964600515.1 uncultured bacterium | reverse complement strand
AGAAAAATTGAGTCTCCGACTAAAAGTATTATATGCAGAAAGAGACATTGAATTATCAGTATCAAAAAGATCCGGCTCAACAAAATTTAAGCTAAATATTTTACTTCGACTGCCCAGTTGCGTGAAGAAATTAATCGTCCAGCCATAGCCCAAAAGATTTGTCTTTTGAATTTGTCCTTGAAACATAAAGCTATCAACGGAGTTAAATGCTGCACCGACTTGAAACGTTCCGCGGGATTGCTCTTCGATAGTAAAGGTCAATATCATGGTATCTGACTTCGAACCTTGCGATTCAGTGACTTTTACATCTTTGATATACGGAAAACGCCTAATAAAAAATTCACTTTCTTTGATTTTAGTAATACTGTAGAGATCCTGTTCAATGATCTGCAATTCTCGCCGAATAACTTTATCCCTCGTAAAATCATTACCGATGATATCGATTCGTTCAATATATACGAGCGGCCCTTTTTCTATCGTAAACGTCAAATCAACTAAACGATTTTGGGTATCTACTTTATTTTTGGGAATGACGTTTACATAAGCATAGCCAGCGTCCTGATAAAATACGGTCACTCTCTGAATATCTTTTTGTATATCTTCATAATTAAATGTCTGATTTATTTTACTTTTGATGAGCTCACGAATTTCTTCTTTTGGTTTAATAAAATCACCCTCAACATCGATTGATCGCAAATCATACTGCTCACCCTCGACAAGTCTAATATCAATAAAAATCCATCGTTTATCAGGCGATAAGTAAAGCCGTGGCTCTTTAACATTAATATTAATATAACCTGTATTTAAATATCCCCGCATAATAAGGTCTTTATCGATAATAAAATCATCTTCTTTATAGGAATTGAAATTCGTAAAACTTGAGCCCGTTAGAGCGCTAAAGACCCCTCCTTCTTTTGTCTTTAAAACACGCTTTAATTCATCATCATTAAAATGATTATTTCCAATAATATTTATTCTTTTTAATTTTGCCTTATCTCCTTCAAATATTTTAAAAACAATCTGTACCTCATCGTCAGAAATTGGCTCAACGACTGGCGTAACTTCAACTAAAAAATATCCTTTTTCATTATATAAGGCTTCGATATTTTTGGCGTCTTGTATGAGTTTTGCGCGATTTAAATATTCAAAGGCTTTTGTCTCGAGTTTTTCGCGGATATCTTCTTCTTTGATTGATGCAGCACCATCAAACGTAGTTTTGCCGGTTACTTTATAGGTGTAACGTTCCCCTTCCGGATCACCGGGCTTCCAATCTTTTTTTTCCACTCGCTCATATGAGAAACCCTCTTCGTCTTTTTTTTCATCATCTTTTTCTTTTTTCGAAGATTCTACGCTACTGATGAGTATTGCTTTAATACGAGGCTTTTCAACTACTTCATAGATAAGTGTAATGCCCGTTTCTCTTTCATCTTTTCTCACGATAATATCATCAAAATAACCCATGGAATAGAGTGATTTAATGTCTTTTGAAATCAGTATTGCATCAGTAGGCGATCCAACGCCCATTGCAATATGATTTCGTATAGCCTTTGTATCAATTCTTTTATTTCCACGAATTTCAATCTTTGTTACGGTAGTGCTATCGGCAAATAAAGCTCCCGTACACAGTGAAAAAAAAATAATTGTATTAATTAATTTCTTTGGCAAGTCCATCTTCAAGCTTTATAATTCTATGTAATTTTTGAGCGAATGTTTCATTATGAGTTACAATTAACGTTGTAATTTTTTTTGTTTCGTTGAGCATTAAAAATAGATCCTGTACATCATGTGCTGTTTTTGTATCAAGATTCCCGGTGGGCTCATCGGCTAAAAGTATTTCAGGTCCATTAATAAGTGCACGCGCAATCGCCACTCGCTGTTGTTCCCCACCAGAAAGTTCTCCCGGCTTATGATGTAAACGATTTGCAAGTCCAAGTTCATCTAAAATCTCTTTTGCTTTATTTTGAGCTTCGGATCGAGACATGCCGCCCACAAGTGCTGGCATCATTGCATTTTCAACCGCCGTAAACTCATTCATTAAATAATGAAATTGAAACACAAAACCAATTTTTTGATTCCTGAACGAGTCTAAATAAGAATTCTTATTCTTTAAAAAAATATCCTCTCCTGAAAAGAAAACGTTTCCCTTGGTTGGATGATCAAGGGTTCCAATAATATGTAAGAGCGTACTCTTCCCGACTCCTGATGCACCAATAATCGCAAAGATCTCCCCTCGTTTGATCGAAAGATTAAGCCCTCTCAAAACTTCTATCTTTTGATGTGCTTTATAATACTCTTTATAAAGATTTTGTATGGTAATACATATATCATTATTCATATCGTAATCCTTCAACAGGATCGAGCTTTGCCGCTCGATATGAGGGGTACAGTGTTGCACCATAACAAATTACAAGCGATGCAACGGCAATCATAATAAAATTAAGTGGATCAACTTTGACGGGCAAAGTATCGGTCAAATATACTTCTGGATTCAAGGGATAACGAATATAGTTTTTAAGTAAAAAAGAGAGCGTATAGCCAAGTGCTAACCCCATAGTCGTACCAACAATGCCGATAAACATTCCTGCGGTTTTAAAAATCATCATGATGCTTTTTGTTGATACACCCATAGATTTCAATATCGAAATATCGCGGCCCTTTTCAATAACAATCATAATGAGCATGGCAACAATATTAAATGCAGCAACGAGAATGATCATCGTGAGGATAATAAACATCGTTGTCTTTTCAAGCTTTAATGCACTAAAGAGGCTCATGTGTGTTTTTGTCCAATCTCTGGCAAAAAACTCTTCTCCTAAATGGGTTGTAATGGCATTCGTAATAGTCATTGTATCATCTAAATTATTGACACTGACTTCAATGACATTTGCAATATCTCCAATTGAAAAAAGACGTTGGACCGCATGAATATGGGCAAAAATAAATTTTGAATCAAACTCCCAAAAACCAGATGAAAAAACTCCTGCAACTCGAAACTTTCTAATCTTTGGAAGGCTTCCAAATGGCGTAACTTCACCTTCTGGCGATAAAACACTCAGAAGCTCGCCGGGTTCAATCAAAAGATCACGTGCTAATTCACGCCCAATAATTACTGCTGGATATGAATCATTCGAATCTTTTAGGGCTTCCTGTATTGAAAGTACTTTTTTCTCTCCACGAATTTTGTGTGAAAATCGCAAGAGCCTTTCAGTATATTCGGGAACTATTCCTTTAATTAAAACACCGCCGGTTAAGCCTGACTCGGATATAACCATGCCTTCACGATAGAGCGTTGGTGAAATGTCACTAACGCCGGGCACTTCGCGAATTTTTTTCACGGCTTCTTTATAATCAGGAATTCCAGGCCCACCGAATTTTAATATCCGAATATGAGGGCTATTTCCTAAAATCTTATCTTTTAGATCAAATTCAAAGCCCTGCATAACCGAAACAACAACGGTAAGGGCCGTAACACCAAGGATAATTCCCAGAATTGAAATTGCCGTAATGAGCGACAAAAATGCATTCTTTTTTGAGAGTAAGTATCTGAAACCTATAAAATATTCAAATCGCATGGAGGCTAAACGTAAATGGTTCTCGTGACAGAGTCAAGATGAGCTTAGTTGACCGAAGTGCTTCTTTTCGATACAAGGTCCCTATGAAATTGGATCACCTTTTTCTTCCGGATTGCACGTATACTAAAGCATATACCATCCAAAAAGAAATCCATAATGAAGTTTTAAATAACACAAAAAATAATACGCTCTTTTTTACGACTCACGAACAGGTGATTACCTGTGGAATTTCATCTGAAATGACTGATTTTCATTTTCCCGATGATTATTATAAAAGCCTCGGCATTTCAGTTGTCAAAACCGATCGTGGTGGAAAGCTTACCTATCATGGCCCAGGGCAGCTCGTGTGTTATCCTATTATGCGTCTCGATGATTATAATTTAAAAGTAAAAGATTATATTTATTGTATCGAAGAAATCGTTATAGAACTTCTTGCATCATATGGAATTGAAGGCAAACGCAATAGTGACTATCCTATTGGCATTTGGGTAGATCAGGCAAAAATATGTTCAATTGGCGTTCATGTGGAAAAGCGCGTAACCTATCATGGCCTTGCACTCAACGTTTTCCCTAATCTTTCCTATTTCAATTTATTCTCTCCCTGTGGAATAGAAAATTGCAAAGTAACTTCGATGGAAAAAATTTTGGGAAGACAAATTCCACTCGAAGAAATACGAAAAAAAATGACTGAACTTTTTATAGAAAAATTTTCGTGAATTAAAGTTCTAATGGGCTATACTTTTCGCCAAGGGCTTCGGCAACACGTTGATAGGTTATGTGTCCATTATAGGTATTCACTCCCCAAAAAAGAGCCCGATCTTTTTTTACTGCCTCTTTAAATCCTAAATTCGCAAGGGTAAGCGCATAGGGAAGCGTTACATTTGTGAGGGCATAAGTGCTCGTTTTTGCAACAGCACCGGGAATGTTTGTAACACAATAATGAATAACATTATTGACTTCATATATTGGCTCATCATGAGTTGTTGGCCTTGTTGTTTCAAAGCATCCACCTTGATCAACTGACACATCAACAACAACAGAACCCGGGCTCATTTGTTCTATCATAGCACGCGTCACAAGTTTTGGGGCTTTGGCACCGGGAATGAGTACTGCTCCAATAACTAAATCAGCCTCGGCAACCGCATGCTCAATGTTAATCGAATTCGACATGAGTGTTGTAATATTATTTTGAAAAATATCATCTAAGTAGGTAAGCTTCTTTAAATTGATATCAAGGACTTTCACTTGCGCACCAAGTCCAAGTGCCATTTTGGCAGCGTTCAAGCCTACAATTCCTGCACCAACTATGGTAACCATTCCACGACGAACACCGGGAACGCCACCGAGTAATATGCCCTTGCCGCCATTTTCGCGCTGTAAATAAATTGCGCCAATCTGCACTGACATGCGCCCCGCAACTTCACTCATAGGTGTTAAAAGCGGCAGAGCTCCATCACTTGTTTGAATTGTTTCATAGGCAATCGCTGTTACCTTCTTTTGCAAAAGTATTTTCGCCAGTGTTGGAACTGCAGCTAAATGAAAGAAAGTATAGAGAATCTGCTCATTTTCTATTAATTCAAATTCTTCTCTCACCGGTTCTTTAACTTTAATGATCATTTCGGCATTTTTATAAACATCGGCTATTGTGGGGACAATTTTTGCCCCTTCGCAAGAATAGTCATTATCATTAATCCAGCTTCCAAGCCCTGCTCCTTTTTCAACAATAACTTCATGCTTTGAAGCAACAAGCTCGCGCACTCCTGACGGAACAATGCCAACACGATATTCATTGTTTTTAATTTCTTTTGGAATTCCGATAATCATACGATACTCCTTATCCAATTTTTATATTCTTCTGAAACATGAATACTTGGTGTTGCTATTATTTCCGGTACTTTATAGTCATGCAACTCTTTAATTCTTTTTTCAAGTTTTTTATAAAGAAGATTGGTAGTTTTCAATAAACTTAAACATTCGGTGTCTCTCGTAAGTTTATTACCCCAAAAATAATATGAGGAGATATTTTCTATCAACTGAGCACAGGCGACGAGCTGTTCTTTGACAAGAATTTGTAATGCCTTTTTTGCTTTTTTATGATTCGGCCATGTTACTGAAACTACTATAATGGCATCAGATTTCACTATTTGAAATTATCATAGGAAAAATATGAAAGTAAAGTTTGACAAATAAACTACTGCTTTGTTAGGCATTAATTAATGGAAACACTCTACAAACAATTACTTGAAGCAATTGGTGAAGATGTAAATCGCGCTGGATTACAGGGTACGCCAAAGCGGGCGGCAAAGGCTTTTGAGTACCTTACTCATGGTTATAATCTTGATATTGCCAAAATCGTTAATAGCGCTGTTTTCCCATCTGATGACGATGAAATGATTATTGTAAAAAATATTGAGATGTATTCTTTGTGTGAACATCATCTTTTGCCCTTTTTTGGAAAGTGCCATATTGGATATCTTCCAAAAGGAAAGATTATAGGACTTTCGAAACTCGCACGAATCGTCGATGCATTTGCTCGTCGGCTTCAAATTCAAGAAAACCTTACGAAACAAATTGCAGAAACAATTATGAAATATACCGAAGCTCTCGGTGTAGGAGTTATTATTGAAGCGCAACATCTCTGTATGATGATGAGAGGCGTAGAGAAACAAAATTCTCTCATGAAAACATCCTGTATGCTCGGCGCATTTCGAAAAGCTGGCCCAACACGCGCCGAATTCTTAAGCCTTGTTAGATAATATCATGGCAAAAATAGTAATTAAGGATTTAGAAGTTCAAACGATTATTGGTATTTATCCTCATGAACGTAAGAAAAAACAAAAAGTCTTTATTACCATCAGCTACAGCTATGATTCAGAAAAGGCACAAAAGTCTGACAATATAGCGGATACAGTTGATTATGATATATTAAAACAAAAAATACTCACGCATGTTTCATCATCAAAGTATTTTCTTATAGAACGTCTTGCCTCAATGATACTTGAAATTGTCATGCAAAACAAAACTATCAACGAGGCTACAATCATTGTTACCAAGCCAAAAGCTTTAAAAGAAGCACAAAGCGTATCGATTGAACTTCATGCACAAAGGCCTTTATGAAGCATTATGCTTTTGAAGCAGTGTCTTGATTCTTGGTATACGTCATTTCCATTGACTTAAATTCTTTGCCCTTTTCGTCTTTCATATACATCGTGAATGTCTGCTTATTTTTTTTAGGGTCTATTTTCCATTCAGATTTGAACCACTTTTTTGCTTCACCAGTCATAGGACAACTGAAATTTCCTTCATCGGTGATTGTCTTTTTAGAAACATTATATGTCCCATTAGTAGATACAAACATCCCCGTCATCATACTATCCATCCACGTCGAAGTGTATTTTTCTGTCATATTGTCATAACCGGTATACCCTAATCCTTCAAATTGTACATCTTTTCCCGTATGATCTTTCCAGCTACCTTTGAACTCTTGCTTAAGAAAACGTCCATCGAGAACCCATTCCATTTTTGCAGTGCCGGTTGATTCTTGTGCTTTGTCGCCTGGCTTCATCCATGATTTGCTTTTGACGGTCCACACACCTTCTGCAGGTTTCAGAACCTCATGTGGAGCTCCGGGAGTACCCAGTTTTTGCATCTTCTCCATTTGAGCATGCATGTCGGCTGACATGTCTTTCTTTTTTTCATTAGCTGCTTGAACGGCTGTAGCTAAGAAAACGGCGAGAATTAATCCTTGAACAAGTGTACGAAATTTTGTGATCTTCATGTGACCTCCTAATAATAAATTGTTTTGTTAAATAAAAACCTTCAAATGAACGAATATATATATAATTGATCAAAGATTTTAAAAGATCAAGTAAAATTGAAGTGCCCGATTGACTTTGAGAGAGTAATGTATTATCAATCTTAGGAGCTATGAATCAACATGAACTATACATGAGAAAAGCCCTTGATTTAGCCCAAAAAGCTAAGGGGTTGACGAGTCCTAACCCTACGGTTGGGGCAGTGTTAGTAAAGAATAATACCATTATTTCCGAAGGATTCCATAAAGCATCGGGTAAAGATCATGCAGAAATAATGGCATTAAAAAATGCTCCTGAATCACTCGAAGGAGCACTTTTGTATTCTACACTCGAACCCTGCTCAATTCAGGGGAAAACCCCTGCCTGCGTACATGCTCTTATTGAATCTGGGATCAAAGAAGTAATTATAGGTTCTCGTGACCAGAATCCTCGGGTTAATGGAAATGGTATAGCATTCCTAAAAAATCATGGAATTTCTGTCACCGAAGATGTTTTGAAAGATGAATGTACAAAGCTCAATGAAGATTTTTTTACGTATATAACGGAACATAGGCCTTTTGTGAATCTCAAAGTTGCAGCAACTCTTGATGGTAAAATTGCGGATGAAAAGAAACATTCAAAATGGATTACGAGCGAAAAAGCGCGTGATCACGTACAAAAGCTTCGCAAAGAGGCCGATGCACTGATTACCGGTATTGGAACGATTCTCACTGATGATCCGCAATTAAATATTCGGAATCACCTAGGAGCGCATAATAAAAAATATCGCATTGTTGTTTTAGATAGCCAGTTACGAATCCCACTAACAGCACATATTTTTACCTATAATGCGCCGTCATCCATCTGTATTTTTACGACAAACAAAAAAGATACGGATAAAGAAAAAATGCTTCTTCTGCGTGGAGTACATGTTATTACACTCGATGACGAAATTACTCTTTCCCATGTTTTAGAAACACTGGGGGCAATGGAAGTTATGAATGTCCTTGTTGAGGGAGGGCAGGTAGTTACGTCTACTTTTTTACGAGAAAAACTCGTCGATAAAATCTATCTTTTTTATGGAAATAAAATTCTTGGCGGTAAAGAAAGCTTATCATTTGCAGAGCATATAGGAATCAACTCATTAGATGCTGCTCTTACATTAGACAAAATGGAAATTAAGCAATTTGATGATACAATTTTAATTGAAGGATATTTAAAAAATGTTTACGGGGCTCATTGATGCAATAGGAAAAGTTGAACGCGTTACCACACTTTCACATAATGAACGAAAGATCTCGATTCTATCAAATTATCACAATCTTTCTCATGGTGAGAGCATTGCAATCAATGGCGTATGCTTAACCGTAACCGAATGTGACCATAAACGATTTCAGGTATATGCATCAAAGGAAACACTCGAGCGAACGAATTTGGGAAGCCTGCGAGCCGAATCGTATGTGAATTTAGAACGATCACTTCGTCTCGATTCATTTGCTCACGGCCATTTAGTCATGGGACATGTTGACGAAACAACAAAGATTGTTTTGCTAACTAAAAAAGGCGATTCAATTGATGCAGCATTTTTTGTACCAGAAAAAATAAAAAATATGATTATAGAAAAAGGTTCTATTGCTTTAAATGGCGTAAGTCTTACAATTAATGAAGTTACTGCGAGTAGTTTTCATATTAATCTTATTCCAGCAACACTTGAAAAAACGACATTTAAGTATGCAAAAACAGACGATTCTGTTAATGTAGAAATTGATGTTATTGCTCGATATGTAGAAGGATATTTACAAAATAAAGGCTTTTAAATATGAAAAAAATAGAACGCGCTCTTGATGAATTAAAGCAAGGCAAATTACTCATCCTCGTCGATGATGAAGATCGCGAAAATGAAGGCGACTTTGTCGTTGCTGCCGAATGCGTAACTCCTGAGATTATCAATTTTATGACAAAGCATGGCCGTGGTTTAATTTGCCTTGCAATGGAAGGACATTTAATTGATCAGCTCGATTTGCCTTTAATGGCCGAGCATAACACAAGTCTTTTTAATACAGCATTTACGGTATCAATAGACGCGCATAAGAAACATGGCGTAACAACCGGAATTTCAGCATTTGATCGCGCAAAGACAATTCAAATAGCAATTGATTCTGCTTCAACAAAATTTGATATTGTAACACCTGGCCATATTTTTCCTTTGCGGGCAAAAGATGGCGGAGTTCTTGTACGAACAGGCCAGACTGAGGGCTCTGTTGATCTTGCGAAGCTTACCGGTTTAAAAGGCGCAGCAGTTATTTGCGAAATTTTAAAAGACAATGGCGAAATGGCACGTCTTCCTGAGCTTGAGATAATCGCAAAAGATCATGGTATTTCTACTGTATCAGTTGCAGATATTATTT
>CAZRKD010000046.1:4613-9813 GCA_964600515.1 uncultured bacterium | reverse complement strand
TATATACACATTGGTATACACTTAAAAATATGAAAGTAAACGCACTACAAGTAAGACAACAATTAGGGAAGATCTTGAATTATCTTAAAAAAGGAGAACCTATAATTATCCTTAAGGGGAAAAAAGAAGTAGCGGTGCTTATTGCAATTGATATCTTTAAAAAACGATTCATCGATTATCAAGAAATTGAAAAAAGGGATGCTCTCGTGAAAACTTTTAAGGAAAATATACAATCCACTCACTTAAACTCTCTCAAACTCTTACGAGAATTACGCTATGGTTCAGGTCATTGACGCATCTGTTGCTCTTAAATGGTTCATCAAAGAAGATGGATTTGAAACTGCACTGACAATTCTCGAAAAAGTCTTTGCTGATCCAAACTCCTATGCAGTTCCTGAATTATTTTATTTTGAATTAAGTCATGTTTTTAATCGATCATTTCGAGAAGCGACTAAAAAACAATATGATCTGCTCAAAGAAGTAATTCAATTGGGTATCAATCGTTTCAAAATGACTGATGAACTTCTCGATGAAATTACGAGGTTTCAAAAAATTGGGTTATCTGGTTATGATAGCGCCTATGTTGCATTAGCAGAAATGCTTAATGGACAATGGCTTACCTTTGATGCAAAAGCTCATCACATTATTCGATCTTATAATTTAAGTATACTCTTAAAATAAATAAATTAAGCACTTCTAACAAACCGAGATATTTTACATGATAAAAATCAATTTTTGTAGTAAAAATTTCTTGAATTAGCTCTTCATTTATGGTTCTTTATCGTGCGTTTTATGAATGAAGCACAAACTCTACATTTAGATCATGCCTTACCTGCACGTGGTGCAAAAATCGGCATGTGGCTCTTTTTATTTACCGAACTTTTGCTTTTCGGCGGAATGTTTTTACTCTACGCCGTGTATCGATTTCAATTTGCCGAAGATTTTCATAATGCTGCAACTGATTTAAATATTTTCATGGGCACGATCAATACTATTATTCTCTTAACAAGTAGTTTAACAATGGCATTATCAATAGTCGCCTTTGAAAAGGGAAATAAAAATGTGACGCTCATTTTTTTAGGCGTGACGATTCTCTGCGGCCTTCTTTTTATGGTCAATAAATATTTCGAATGGACGGCAAAATTTCATCATGGAATTTATCCTGGTTCTGAACTCCTCGAAGCGCGGGCGCATGGAGAGAATTTATTTTATGGCCTTTACTTTGTGATGACCGGTTTACATGGCCTTCATGTAATTGTCGGTATGATTGTTCTTTTGGTTCTTTTCACGTTTATCATGAAAAATCCCTATGAAAAAGTTTTTTTGAGGTCGCATTCACTCGCTCATATTTTTGGCTCTCGCTTGTCTATCATTGGGGATAATGCAAAAAAACTCTGGGAAAGCGATGTAATTAATGAAAACTTCAAAGAGATACGCATTCAACTCTTCTATAAGAATAACTTGAAAGACAAAATGCATGAGCGAGATCTCATTAAATTAGAAAATGGAGGTCTCTACTGGCACTTGGTTGATATTATCTGGATTTTTTTGTTCCCACTTTTTTATTTAATTACCTAATACATGACGATTATGGAAAAGAACACTCTACATAAACTACCGAGTTATTCACTTTATATATTCATTTGGCTGGCATTACTGATGTGTACGGGCCTTACCGTTGCTGTGGCGGGAATTAATCTACGAAACCTTGCTATAGTTGTTGCTCTCTTTATTGCGACGGTGAAAACGATACTCGTTGTTTTGTATTTTATGCATCTCAAATATGAAGATCATTCTTTTAAAATAATGTTTTCATTTGCTCTTTGCACGCTTGCGGTTATTTTAACATTAACATTTTCCGATATTATTTTTCGATAAACGACATGGAAAGTATTATACAACAAGTAGATTTTACGTTTTTATTTATCATGGGAATAAGTGCCGCGCTTTTAGCGCTCATTAGTATTCTCATGGTTATTTTTGTTTTTAAATTTCACAAAAGTCGGCATCCGAAAGCAGAAGATATTCATGAACACCCAATACTAGAAATCACATGGACAGTCATTCCGATAATTCTCGTTATGCTCATGTTCTATTACGGTGTTGTTGGTTACAAGAACATGAGAAATCCGCCCAAAGATTCCTTTGTTGTTAATGTTACTGCTCGCCAATGGGAATGGGGATTTGAATATCCAAATCATAAAAAGGGAAAAGAACTCTATGTCCCAATCGATAAACCAGTTAAAGTCATTTTACATTCTATAGATGTTCTTCATAGTTTTTCTATTCCAGCATTTAGAGTAAAAATGGATGTTATTCCTGGGCGAGATACATTTTTATGGTTCAAGGCCGAAAGCCTTGGGGATTATGATATTTACTGTGCTGAATATTGTGGGCTTCTTCATTCAAAGATGTTGTCAAAAGTACATGTACTCGAGGAAAAAGAATTTCATGAATGGTATGAAACAAAAGATTAAACAGTATTTAGAATTAGCAAAAATTCGTATTACGACGCTTTCGACGGTATCGTGTGCCACCGGTTATATTCTTGGCTCAGGTACGATTGATACAGGAATATTTGCACCAGTCGTGGGCATTTTTTTACTTGCCTGTAGTTCGTGTACCGTCAATCACATTCAAGATAGATCGATCGATGCTCGTATGAATCGTACCAAATATAGACCAATTCCAAGTGGCGAGGTAAGCGTATCTGCCGCATGGATATATGCGAGTATACTTTTTATTCTTGGATCGCTCATTCTTTATTTTGGAGCGAATATCACTGCGCTCGCAATTGGATTAGCTGCATTTGCCTGGTATAATGCAGTCTATACACCGCTCAAACGAATAACATCGCTTGCGGTTATTCCGGGATCGCTCATTGGTGCACTTCCTCCACTTGTTGGGTGGGCAGCAACAAATCAGACTATTTTTGATGAGAGAATCCTTGCGTTTTCATTTTTACTTTTTATATGGCAGATTCCCCACTTTTGGTTACTCCTCATTCGCTATAAAAATGATTATGAAGAAAGTAATTTGCCAACGCTCGCAAAAATATTTTCATTACGCGAACTTGGACGGATTATTTTTGTATGGACCGTTGCTACGGCGCTCATTGCTCTTCTCCTGCCGTTATATAACGACGTCTATCATTATATTATTTTTTTGATAGTAGGAATTATGGCTTTTTGGCTTATTATTACCTCGAAAAATTTACTGATTCCATCCCATGTTGTGTTTGCATTTAAAACCGCATTTCGAAATATTAATATTTTCATTCTTCTTATTATGATTGTGCTTGTTGTTGAACGAACACTTATGTATTAGAAAGGTTATACACGCAAAATGAACGAAATATTGCTGCCAATGCCTGAACATCTAAAGCTTTTGAATTATTTGTCAGTAATGATACTCGTCGTTCATCTACCCTATATGGGCATGCTTATTGGTAGCACTTCTTTCTCATTACTCTTTCGCGGCATTAATAGGATTGAACCCAATGAAACAGCTCAAAAGTTTGGAAAAGATATTCTCACCATACTTCCTTGCCATATTGGCGTTGGAATTATTCTCGGAATTGTTCCTCTTATTGGCCTCATGTTACTCTATGCTGAATGGTTTTATGGAACCACGTTTACTTTATTTAATTACTTTAAAGTTATTACTCTCATGGTCGCTATCGGATATTTCTTTCAGTGGCTCTATCATCGAAGCGTTAATCGCGGAAGTAAATCTATTATAATCGAGGGCATTGGAGGCTTTGGCCTTCTCATACTTCTCGGTGCTTTCTATATTTTCATATGCACGCTTTCGCTTTCGTTTTCGCCTGAACATTGGACGCTCATCACAACGCCTCTACCATTACTTATTAATTGGAATGCATGTGCTCGTTTTCTTCTCTTTACGATGATTAGCTTTGCATTTACCGGATTAGGGTTGTTACTTTTTTACTTCCGAAAACAAAGCGCCTCACTTTCAGAAGATTATAGAAGATTCATACGTTATTTTGGTGCAGGACTTACGCTTGCCTCGGTTCTTCTTATCCCACTTGTATTATTATGGAATCTCATTACATTACCTGATGCTGCTTTTTCAGGAAAAGTTGTTACATTATATGTATTTTCTTTAGTTTTCTTAGGTCTTGTAGGTTTAAAAATCTTTCGCTTCATTGCTGATTCATCAGAAAAAGTACACAAAAAGCCGTTGGTGTATTTTGTGCTTTTCTTATTATTTTTACTCATTGCAGATCATAGTGCAAAAGATACGGCAAATTTTGATCATATATCGATTCTCATTGGCAAAGGAGAAGCCGCACGACTTGCCTTAGAAGATACACGAGGAGGAGCTATTGCAGTTACCGGAGATAGAAAACTGGGCCGTGAAGTCTATAATCTTCGCTGTGTCACCTGTCATGAATATGCAAATAAAAAAGTTGGGCCTCCCCATAAGGAAGCAATTGCAAAATATAAAAATGATCTCGAAACATTAAAGAAATATATTAAGGCTCCATGGAAAATTAGTCCCGCGTATCCTGCTATGCCTGCGCAGCCATTAAATAGAAAAGAATTAGAATCTGTTGTGATATATATGATGGAAAATTTGGAGAAAGAAAATAACTGATTAGTATGAAATCAACAATTAAAATTATTATTATTGGCTATTTTGCAACAGTTATTGCGATCACTCTCGGATATTTTTTCTATTGGTACATGTATAAGAAAATTCCAAAACAGCCTATTGCTTTTAGTCATAAGACTCACATCAAGACCGTTGGCCTTCAGTGTGTTGATTGCCATAAATATGCTGATGTAGCTTTGAGTCCTGGAGTTCCACCTGTAGCAAAATGTATGTCGTGTCATGCAAAGGTAAAAACCGAGAGCCCTGAAATTATAAAATTAACGAAAATTTGGAACAATAAAGAACCAGTGCCATGGATTAAAGTCCACAACTTACCAAATCATGTTTATTTTTCACATAAGCGGCATATTCGACGTGGAATATCCTGCGAAACTTGCCATGGCCACGTGCAAGGTATGGATGAAATTAAGCAAGTACGATCACTTAATATGGGTATGTGTGTGAGCTGTCATCGTGAGCCGCAATATAAGGCACCAACTGATTGCTTAACGTGCCATAAATAAAATACGAGGATTATGTAATGAATAGGCGTGAATTTTTACAAATACTTTTAGCGAGCACT
>CAZRKD010000046.1:0-4603 GCA_964600515.1 uncultured bacterium | reverse complement strand
AGCGTTAGCAGCAGCTTCATGTAGCTTAAAACCAAAAGATAAAAAACTTATTCCTTATCTTGTTCCGCCCGATGAAGAAATAGTTCCGGGAAAACCAGTTTATTATAAATCTACATGCACTGAATGCCCAGCGAATTGCGGAATAGAAGTCAAAGCGTATGATAAAGTAATTGATAATAAGCATGTTATGAGCCCAATAAAACTTGAGGGAATTGCTGATCATCCCATAAATCAGGGAGGCTTATGTATTCGAGGGCAGGCTTCTCTTTCTCGCCTCTATCATCCGGAAAGAATTAAAAATCCCTTAATGCGTATCAATGGCGTTTTTACTGAAGTTTTATGGGAAGAGGCATATGAAAAAATTATACAAGAATTAGCAAAAAGTTCTGTATCAAAAAAAGAATCACTCTTTTTATCAGGAAGAACAACGGGCTCATTATCAAAACTCATTGATATTTTTTGCCAAAAGCTTGGAGTTGAGAGGCTAAAAGAATTTGAGCCATTTTCTCATGAAGTAATTCGAGAATCAAATGCATTACTTTTTGGAAAAAAAGAAATTCCTTATTATGATATTGCTCATTCTGATTTTCTCATTACGGTTGGTACAGATATTGTTGGAACATTTGTAAGCCCAGTTTCATACGGAAAACAATATGCACAAGCCCTTAAAAATCCATATTTTTATTGGACGCATATCGAACCTCATGTGAGTTTATCAGGATTAGCTGCGAATAATCGTGTTGTTATCAGCCCTGAGAGTGAATACAGTTTACTTGCATATCTTGTGCATAAAAATAATTATAAAAATTCGATTCCAGAAAATATTCTTGCCAGTGTACCAAAGATAAGCATAGAAGAAGTAACTCAAAATTGTGGAATAACATCTGCCGAATTACAAACATTTGAAAATAAATTAGCACAAGCTAAACATCCACTCTTGATCTGTGGTGAATTAGCAACAGCAGGAAGCAATGGTAAGGCATCTGCTCTACTTGCGGGAGTTTTACAATGGGCAATGGGCATGATTGGAACAACAATCGATTTTAATCGTTCTGAGAATTATGCGCGAGTTGGTTCGTATAAAGATATCCATAATCTTACCGAAAGACTCCAGTCTAAAGAAATAGGAGTTATGTTTATACGTGCGACAAATCCTGCTTCACAAGGTAATGAAAATTTTACAAATAGTAGTGAACATGCTCGATTTAAAATCGGCATGGCAGATATAATGAATGAGACTTTGGAATTATGTGATATTATTCTTCCAACGTCTCACTCTCTTGAATCGTGGGGTGATGCAAATCCACGAGAAAATATTTATTCTATAATTCAACCAACGACTGAACCTATTTTTAACACGAAATCAGATGGCGATATTTTTCTTGATCTTATGCACGTAAGAACAAAAGAACGAATGTGGGAAAATTATCGAGCCTATATTGTTAATGAATGGACAAAACAAAAAGGAAAAGATGGAGTTGATTCATTTTTAAAGAAGGGTTTCTTTGAAGAAACAGTGAGTGCAGAGAAAATAGCTTTTAATGCTTCTGCTGGACTCAAAGTATTGCAAGATGCTTCATTAAAGAAAAAAGAAAAATCGTATGTCCTTGCCATGATTCCTTCATTACGTGCTTATGATGGACGCAGTAAAATTCTACCGCTTATGTCTGAAATTCCAGATCCATTAACGACAATTACGTATGGAGAATGGATTTCAATTTCAGAATCGATGGCAGAATCTTTGGAATTACATGATAGTGATATTATTACGGTAACCGCAGATGACTTTACTCTTTCTCTCCCGATTCGTATTCAGCCACGTTTACGAGAGCATATGCTTTTTATTGAACGTAGTGATGCCGTTGCTCAGAATTTCAAAGTTGATGCCGAAAGTGGTGAACAGTTTTGGTATCGAGATAATATTCAAATAGCTAAAACAGGGCAAACATATTCGCTGCCTATAATGTCTGGTTCATCTTCACAAGAAGGTCGAGGAATAATTCCCAATCCTGTGAAAAAAGAAGAACATCATAGCTATACCAATAAAGCAGGACTTTATGAAGAGCATGATCATCCAGATTATCGTTGGGCAATGGCAATTGAAACCGATAAATGTACGGGATGTTCAGCATGTGTAGCGGCGTGTTATATTGAAAACAACGTTCCAGTCGTTGGTGCCGAAGAACATCTCAGAGGCCATGAAATGTCATGGCTTAGAATCGAACCGTATTATGAAAAAAATGAAGTAACAGAATTTATTCCTATGCTTTGTCAGCACTGCGATTATGCACCTTGTGAACCTGTTTGTCCGGTCTATGCAGCTTATCATAATCCTGATGGATTAAATGCCCAGGTTTACAATCGCTGCGTTGGGACACGCTATTGTGCAAATAACTGTCCCTATAAAGTACGAAGATTTAATTGGCTTGAACACACGCTTCCACCCCCAATGGATCGAATGATAAATCCTGAAGTTTCCGTTCGTACCAAAGGTATCATGGAAAAATGTACTTTTTGTATTCAACGTGTGCGCAGTGCAAAAGATCATGCCAAAGATGCCGGTCGCAAAGTCAATGACGGCGAAATGGTTCCCGCATGTGCACAAAGCTGTCCAACAAATGCAATTACTTTTGGAAATATGAAAGATATGAATTCTAAAATCTATCAATTAACCCAAGCCCCTGAAGCCCATCGCATATTTGACTATCTTGGTGTCGAGCCATCAGTATATTATTTAGGAAAAAGAAAAGAAGAGGAACATTCATAATGGAATCACAGTCTATAGTATTAAAAAATCAAGCCGAAACAAATATACTAGCGGCAATGAAAAAACCAGGAAAGCTGTATTGGGCTGCTTTATTTTTATGTGCGGCTCTTTTTGCATTTGGTATGTCCTGTTGGGGCTATCAGATAATGAATGGCATTGGAGTTTCAGGAAAAAATAATCCAGTTGGATGGGCTCTTTATATTACAACCTTTGTTTTTTGGGTCGGTATTGCACATTCGGGAACGCTCATTTCTGCAGTACTCTATTTATTTCGTGCAAAGTTTAGAAGCCGCTTTAATCGATCAGCAGAAGCAATGACAATATTTGCTGTTATGACTGCAGGGCTTTTTCCGCTTATCCACTTAGGTCGCGTATGGCTTTTTTATTATCTTCTCCCGTATCCTAATCAACGAGAGCTTTGGGTAAATTTTCGTTCGCCTTTAATCTGGGATGTTTTTGCGGTTAGTACGTATTTTACGGTCAGTGCAATCTTTTTTTATATTGGTTTAATTCCTGATCTTGCCATTGCGAAACGACATACGAACGGCATAAAAAAATGGATATATGGTATACTCTCGCTTGGATGGGTTGGATCGGCTCGCCAATGGAAGCATTATAATCAAATCTATATTTTCTTAGCTGCCTTTGCGACACCGCTTGTTGTTTCTGTGCATTCCGTTGTTTCATGGGATTTTGCTATGAGCATTGTTCCCGGTTGGCATACGACAATTTTTGCGCCCTATTTTGTTGCCGGGGCAATATTTTCTGGAACAGGAATGGTTATTACTTTGATTATTCCCTTACGAAAATATTTTAATCTAGAGGCTTATATTACTCAAAAACATATGGATCTTTTAGCACGAGTATTACTTGCGACATCACTCATTGTTGCCTATGCGTATATTGTAGAGCTCGCGCTCGCATTCTATGGTGATAATATTTTTGAAAAGGCAATTTTTACGTATCGCATGTTTGGTCATTACTGGCCATGCTATTGGATGATGGTAACGTGTAATTGCATCATACCTCTTACGTTATTTTTCAAAAAACTCCGAAGAAATATTAAATGGTTATTTATTCTATCGATCTTTGTAAATATTGGAATGTATCTCGAGCGATTTGTAATTATTGTTACCTCGCTCTCCCATGAATATGAACCATATTCATGGGGAACCTATAAACCGACATTGATTGATTCAGGCATTGTTATCGGAAGTTTTGGTTGGTTTTTCTTACTCTTTTTAATTTTTGTAAAACTCTTACCTGTTCTTTCGATTACTGAAGTAAAGGAGGAGTACGAGGCATGAAACAAGAATTTCTCTTTGATACCTATGAAGAGCTTCTAAAGAAATGGAGAGAAATACAAAAAATGGGTATTTCAAAAAAAGACGTTGAATTTCATGTTCCTCATCCAGTTCACGGATTTGATGAAATCCTCGAAACTCCCCCAAGTAAATTACGTTATTTTACACTCATTGGAGCAGTGTCTGGTCTTTTATTTGGATTTTGGTTTACCATTTGGACTGCATATGATTGGCCAATTATTACTGGCGGAAAACCAATTGCATCGATTCCCGCCTATGTAGTTATTGCATATGAGCTTACAATTCTTTTTGGATGTGTTTTATCATTTCTTGGATTTTTATTTTTAGCACGAATGCCATCGGTGCATAATATTATGAATGCAAAAGATTATGGAAATAAATTTGTTATGATTGTTGATAAGGGATAAAACATGAATAAAAAATTCTTAATAGGTGCGATCATTATTGGATTCGTCATTATTCTTTGTGATGTGTTATTAAATATAGGGAAGGGACCCTCTCTCTTATTTAC
>CAZRKD010000045.1:0-9866 GCA_964600515.1 uncultured bacterium | reverse complement strand
TTATCGCCACCGTCGGGACCAAGATCAATAATATAATCGGCACATTTAATGACATCTAAATTATGTTCGATGACCATAACCGTGTTGCCGCTATCGGTAAGGCGATGAAGAACTTCTAAGAGTTTTCGAATATCATCAAAATGGAGTCCAGTTGTCGGTTCATCTAAAATGTAAAATGTTTTTCCTGTTGCACGCTTTGCAAGTTCACGTGCAAGTTTAATTCGTTGCGATTCCCCTCCCGAAAGTGTCGTTGCGGCTTGTCCAAGACAAATATAATCGAGGCCAACATCTTTTAATGTTTGTAATCTATTTTTTATGGTTGGAATATTTTCAAAAAAAGTAAATGCTTGAGCGACCGTCATTGATAAAACTTCATGAATATTTTTTCCTTTGTATTTAATTTCCAATGTCTCACGGTTGTAACGCTTGCCATTGCAGGTATCACACTCAACATATACATCAGGTAAAAAATGCATTTCGATTTTAATAACGCCATCTCCTTCGCATATTTCGCAGCGACCACCACTGACGTTAAATGAAAATCGGCCAGGTTTATATCCACGCATTTTTGATTCTTTGAGTTCGCTAAATAATTCGCGAATATAACTAAATACACCGGTATAGGTTACAGGATTTGACCTCGGTGTTCTGCCAATTGGCGATTGATCAACATCAATGACTTTATCAATATACTCAACTCCATTAATTTTTTTAAATGGCAAACTTTTGTCTCGAGAAGCATAAAAATAATTTGCAAGATATTTATAGAGCGTTTCAATAATGAGTGTACTCTTTCCAGATCCACTCACGCCAGTCACACAAATGAATTTTCCTAAAGGAATGATGACATCAATATTTTTGAGATTATTTCCAGTTGCCCCGATTACTTCAATGAATTTTCCATTTCCTTCTCGAATATCATCTGTTCGCTCAATACGTTTTTTGCCTTGTAAATATGCGCCGGTTATAGATTTTGTATTGCTCTTTAATGCAGCAACGGTGCCTGCATGAACGATATGTCCGCCATGAGCGCCAGCGCCAGGACCAAGATCCACAATGAAATCAGAAGATTCAATTATATCTTTATCATGTTCAACGACAATAACGGTATTGCCTAATTCTTTGAGTGAAATGAGTGTCGCGATTAATCGTTCATTATCTTTTTGATGTAACCCAATTGATGGTTCATCGAGAATATAGAGGACACCAACGAGATTTGAACCGATTTGCGTCGCAAGCCGAATGCGCTGCGATTCACCACCTGATAGAGTTCCGGCTTCACGATTGAGATTAAGATAGTCGAGTCCCACATCAATTAAAAATTTTAATCGCGATTTTATTTCTTTCGTAATTCGTTGTGAAATTTCCTCATCTTTCTTCGTTAATGAAAGAGTACCAAAAAATGCAAAGCTATCTTTAATTGCTAAATCTTCAAGATCATAAATTGATTGATTATTAATTTTAATATGCAAACTTTCTTTTTTGAGCCGCTTACCACCGCAGGCAGTACAGAGTTGCATATTCATAAATTTTTCAATTTCACCGCGAATATATTCTGAATCGGTTTGCGAATACCGCCGTTTCAAATTGGGAATTACTCCTTCATAGGCCCTCGAGAATTTATGAGCATACCCGCCCTCTTCGCTCGCAAGTTCAAAATCAATACTCTCATCACCTGAACCATGAAACACAATTGTTTGAATCTTTTTTGGTAAATTTTTAAATGGAGTCTGCAAATCAAACTTATAATGAGCAGCAACTTGACCAATCATTTGATAATAATAATTTGACGTGCGACTTCCCCATGGTCGAATTGCACCTTCCATGATACTCTTTGAAAAATCAGGAACGACGAGGGCTTCATCAAAAAACATTATTTTTCCCAGCCCTGAACATTCAGAGCATGCGCCTTGTGGGCTATTAAATGAAAACATCTGAGGATTAATTTCTGGATAACTAATGTCGCAATCAATACATGCAGCCTTCTGATTATAAAGAAATGATTTTTTTTCGTCAGGCAATTCTACTTTCACCAAACCTTGCGAAAGTTGAAGAACGGTTTCAATTGAATCAGTAATACGATCTTTTGATTTTTCGTTAATTTTTAATTGATCGACAAAGACATCAATGTCGTGTTTTTTATGTTTATCGAGTTTAATATCTTCATCTAAACTTTTTTCCTCGCCATCAACTTTTACGCGCAGAAAACCTTTTTTCTTTAGTTCACGAAATTCATTTTGATATTCGCCTTTTCGCTTACGCACGATTGGCGCCAAGAGCGAAACTTTTTTCTCTTCACCTAATTTTAATATTGTATCAACTATTCCTTGCGTCGTTAAACTCGTAATGGGTTTACCGCAGTTATAGCAATACGGTTTTCCAATACTTGCAAAGAGAATTCTAAAATAGTCATGAATTTCTGTCACGGTTCCGACTGTTGATCGAGGATTTTTGCTGACCGTTTTTTGTTCAATTGAAATTGCAGGACTTAGGCCATCAATATGATCAACTTCGGGTTTATGCATCTTCTCCAAAAACTACCGCGCATAACTCGAAAGACTTTCGACATATCGCCGTTGCCCTTCAGCATAAATCGTATCAAACGCAAGCGTAGATTTTCCCGAACCGCTCAAGCCCGTAATAACTGTTAAAGTATTGCGCGGAATTTTAACCGTGATATTTTTAAGATTATGCTCGCGCGCTCCATACACGGCGAGATATTTGTCTTTCATAGAAATGCAAGAATATAAAGCCTTGGGTAATAAATCAAATGCCACGAAAGTTATCAGCGACCTTCTTTCTTAACAAAGAAATCATGCGCTTTTCTACTTAATATCCCTACTTTATCCCACCATGATCCAAAGTGAGAACCATTTGGATACTGCTTTCCAAAAAGCCTTAAGAGTGTCGGAATTTCATCTTCTAAAGACGCATCCTCATAAAGAATTCGATAGAGGGTTTCATTGATGGGTAATGAAATTCCTTTTTGTGCTGCAAGCACATGGATAGCACGAGCCGCTTCAATACCTTCGAGGGTATCTTGGGTCGCCTTCATTGATTCCCGAAATGATTTACCCGTCTTATAAAAATCTCGTGTGGCAGTTATTCCAAAGAGAGCATTCCGACCTCCCATGCAGGTAACATAGAGATCACCGATGCCTGCGGGACCAAGAGCTGTACTCTTGTATGAATGCCCCGATGAAAGTTTTTTAGCAAGTACGGTCATCTCAACAAGTGCCTTGGAAAAAAATTGTGCAAGAGTGTTTATTCCGATTTTATGATTATACTGTCTCGAAATTTCTAATATTCCGTACAAAATCGCATAGGAATTTTTTGCAGCAGCATATACTTCTACACCTGTAAAATCTTTTGTTTCCTCTATATTCACCTTTTTTCCAAATACTTTACGTACGGTAGCTGCATTCTGAGGATTACCACTTGCAATAACAATCACCGTGCTTACACCCTGCATTATTTCCTTAGCTAGGTCTGGTCCAGCAATATAGACAAGATCTTCTCGTGGTTTACGTAAAATTTCAGAAAGTATATCAAGCGAAAGTCGTGGATGTTCTTTTGCCGTATCTTTGGCGCCATAAACAAATCCCTTATCTAGACTAACTATTATTTTCTCTTCGTTTCTGATAGAGGGAATTGTCGCCAATTGCTTTGCAACTTCTACTTCGCCTTTTGATGTTACCGCAAGAAAAATAATCTCGGCTCTATCTACTGCTTTTTCTAAATCGAGAACTCCTTTGAGAGTTTCAGGTAAAGGAATTTTTGCCTTCGATTCATCAACCAGTTTCGGGTTAGTATGAGATTGATTAATTTCATGTATAGTATTCTCATCTCTTCCCCAAATCTCTACATTATTTCCTTCCAATGCTAAAATACTTGCTATGGTAGTCCCAAAAGCACCTGCCCCAATAATAGTGATGTCTTTAGGCCCAACTTTTGGAATAGAATTTTCATGCGTTCCATCTCGAGAAAACCATGAAAACAGGGATGAGCAAACCAAGGCCGAGCTATGAGGAATAGGCATCCCAAAATGAAAAATAATGAGAAAAATGGCTATACATCGCTTTTTCTTTTTATAATATTTCATAATTAATACAATGAGTTATACGTATTTTCCTTGCATTATATCATAATTGTATAGTATACTACTTAAAATAAGTTTTAAATAAAGGAGTATGAGTGTATAAAAAAGCGCCTACCATTCTTATTTGCCTCTTTATAACAGGAATAGCGATACTTCAATGGAAATTATATGGCCTCTATGCCGAAGCTCGAACACTTGATAAGGTGTTACAGGGACGAAACGCCTTCAGTGCACTATCTGAAATTATTCAGGGTAAAACACGAAAAATTACTTATACCATCCAAAAAAATGATACGTTTTCGGATATTTTGCAGAGCTTTAATTTTTCTCATGATGTTGTTCATCAGTTTGTCGAACAAACAAAACGGATTTATCCCCTCTCAAAAATCAACAAGGGCAAGACATTATTTCTTACTATTTTTGATAATGAACTTACGGAACTTACCTATTATATCGATAAATATAATTTATTAAACGTACGAAAAGATGACAATCTCTTCACCGGATCAATTGAAAAAATTCCGTATGTCGTACAAGAAAAAGTGTTTGATGGAGCCATAGTAACGAATCTCTTTGATGCAGCTCAAGAAGCTGGGCTCGATGCGGAAGTTATTCAAAACCTTGTCGATATCTACCAATACGATATCGATTTTAAATCAAGCCTTCGAAAAAATGATCGTTTTACCCTTCTCGTAGAAACCTTAAATTTAAAAGGTAAAGATGTTGGATTTGGAAAAATTCTCGCATCAAAGTTTTCGAATTCCGGGAAAGACTATTTAGCCTATTACTTTCAAGATCCCGATGGACATGGAGATTATTATGGACCTGATGGAGCAACGCTTCGAAAAGAATTTTTAAAAAGCCCGGTTCGTTACACACGAATTACTTCTTCATTTAATCTCAGGCGCTTTCATCCTATATTAAAAGTTCGCCGCCCTCACATGGGTATTGATTATGCTGGCCCAGTTGGAACTCCTATTAAATCAATTGGAAATGGCGTTGTTACATATGTTGGTTGGAAAGGCGGGTCAGGAAAATTTGTTAAGATAAAACATTCTCAAAAATACGAAAGCTCATATTCTCATTTATCAGGATATGCCTCGGGCATTCGAGTCGGATCACGCGTTCGACAAAGCCAAGTCATTGGCTACATGGGCAAAACTGGCCTTGCTACTGGACCCCATCTTCACTTCGCATTTTATGTCTTTGGCAATTACGTCAATTTCAATCGACTCTCATTTCGTTCCGCCGAACCGGTCAAAAAAGAATTCTTCGCGCTCTTTATAGAAGCCCGCGACAAATTGGCGCTACGACTAACCGAAGTCGGGAAACTCGCGAGAAATGAGAATAGAATCTAAAACTCAAATAAAGCATTGTTCCATAATTCTTCTATAAATGTTGTATGAGGGAGAATTTCAATACCATCGTCTGTCTTTCTTGGCTTTGATTCAAGGCAAACAAGAATTCGTTTGTGTATATGTGGGTGATCAATAATTACTTGCCTTAGCCCTTTTAAGTGATCATTGTGAATGTTTTTTGTAGCCTTACATTCAACTGCAAAATGCATATCATTTATGATAAAATCTACCTCAATTCCACTTGCAAGTCGCCAATATGAAATATCATAAAACAATTCAGAATATTCCCGATGAGCACATAATTCATGCAATACCCAATTCTCAAAAGCTTTACCAAATAATGATGACCCTACTTCAAGGTTGTGTCGTTTGGTTAAGAAATTAACAACACCAACATCAGAGAAGTAGAACTTTGGGCTTTGGATTACTCGTCGTTTAGCTTGTCTGATATATGCGGGGACATATGTTCCAAGCAATGTATCAACAAGTATTTGGAAATATTCCTTAGCAACAGGGCTTGATACTCCGCAATCACTCGCAATATTCACATAATTAACAAGTTCAGCATCGGTTATTGCTGCGGCTTCTAAAAAACGAGAAAATGCAGGTAAGTTTCTTACAAGACCTTCTTCGCGAACCTCTTCTTTCAAATAATCATTTACATACGAACGAAAAAGTCGAATCGGATGAGACGACAAGTAGTGTCGAGGTAAATAACCATGATTAATAATTTTATGTAAGTTAAAAGCATCTTTCAGTTCATGTGCGCTAAAACCAAAGAGCTCATAGCGACTTGCTCTTCCACCAAGAAGGTTTGCATGCTCACGTTTGAGTTTCCGGGCGCTTGATCCACAAAGGCCAAAAATAATACTTTTATTTTCTATAAGCCAATGAACTTCATCGAGCAGAGCCGGGACTTTTTGTATTTCATCGATGATAACGAGAGGCGGAGCTTTCAATTGTTTCTCGAGTTCTTCACGCAAAAGAGAGGGTGCATTTGTATACCGCATCAACTCATCAGTTTTTAATAAATCAATATAATAGGCATGTGGATAGAACTCTTTCAGGAGTGTTGTTTTTCCTGTTTGGCGTGGACCCCAAATAAAAAAACTCTCAGTCGGATGCTTGGGAAGATGTATTAATCGCTTAAACAGATACTATATTTTATCATGATAAATTAAAGTGTCAATTTATTTTATCATAAAAATGCATCGAACTTAATAAGAGTGGCTCTAGAGCCTAATTTTTATTTTATCACGATTTTTTATTTAAACATTACAATACACAAACTCGATTCCTTCCTTTATTCTTCGCCTCAAACAAGGCCTTATCCGCTAATTCAATAAATTTTTCTGAGGATTCAACTTTCGGTTGTGAATTGCCTTTGCGGTCAAATTTAATTGAAGCAACACCTATGCTTATTGTTACTGGAATGATTTGATCGCTATATTCGATTTTTGTTTTCTCAACAAGTGTTCGAATTTTATCGGCAATTGAAAATGCGCTTTTTTCATCGGTTTCGGGAAGGACAATAATAAATTCCTCGCCTCCGTAGCGGCCTAAGATATCTTCTTTTCGCAAGTTTCGTAATACTAAAGATGCGACTTTTCGTAAGACCTGATCACCTCCCAAATGCGTGTATTTACTATTCAACTCATGAAAGTAATCAAAATCAAATAAGAGTATCGATAGTTTTCGTTTATAACGTTTGGATCGCATAAATTCATCATGAATGCGTTCCAAAAGATATGTTTTATTATAAATCTGCGTAAGCCCATCGAGTGTCGCAAGCTTATACATTTCTTCATGATAGACATGTTCGATAGTGCCGCTCGGAATAAATTTGAGAATCGTATTTCCAATGAGTATCAAATCGCCTTCTTTGAGCACAACTTCTTCTTTCAAGCGCTTGGTATTAATGAATGTGCCATTGGTGCTTTGCAAGTCTTCAATCGTAACTTTACTATTATGAAGCTTAATCTTTGCATGCTGCCGCGAAACATTATCTTCTTCAACCTGAATATGAGCATCTTCATGGCGCCCAATAATGGTTTCAGGGCGATTCAAAATATACTTTTCGCCTAAATTATCCCCATGAATGACGACAAGACACGGGCTACTCTTTTCATCTACCTTTGGTAAATTCAAGAGTCCCGGGGTGACTTTTGTTTCTTCATCCATACACAAATTATACTACATTTTTTTAGGTTCTGCAAACATTCGTATTTTCTTTAGGCGGGGAGCAAAAATAACTGAAGCATACTTATTCAAAGCCTGTAATAATGGCAATCGCGGATGCAATAATAATAACTACCGAAGAGGTAATCGCAAAAATGTTGTACAATCTACTATTGACATGCTTTCCCATGAGTTCAGTATTATTTACAATCTTAAGAATAAAATAGAAAAAGACTGGCAGTAGAATGCCATTTAATGACTGAGTATAGAGAACCATATCAAAGAGAGGAAAAAATGGCGTGACGACAAGGAGTGCTGCAAGCATGAGATTAAAAAGAAAAATACCATAGAATATTTTTCCCTTTGAATAAGGATCATCGAGTGAGCCGGCAAATCCAAAAAATTCGGTAAATGCATAGGCCGAGGTTAACGAAACAATAATCATACCAATGAGTGATGCATTCACAAGGCCCAGTGAAAATAAGAGGCTCGCAAAACTTCCAGCAAAGGGTTTAATTGCCGAAGCCGCTGCCTCTCCTGATTCGAGGGGTATATTATGAACAAAGAGTGTTGCCGCAGTTGCAACCATCATAAAAAAGGTAAATCCATCGGATAGAAGAGCGCCCAGATATGCTTCAAGCCTTGCAAATGGCAACTTTCGCTCAGGAACATTTTTATCTTTCATATAGCTCTGTACAAAGAATTGACCCCAAGGAGTTATTGTTGTTCCTAAAATTGCAATCAAAAGAATAAGAGAATTTTTTGAAAAAATAATCTCCTCTGGAATAAATAAACTTTTCACCGCGTGTCCCCAATCAGGATTTGCCTTAACTGCAGAAAAAACATACGCAAGATAAAAAATAATTCCGGTCAAAAATATCTTTTGGCTTTTTTCATATTTGGTGATGGTGACAATTTTAAAACAGAAAATTATCATAAATAGAATAAACGGAACCGGAGGAATACCAAGCATTTGGCTCGAGGTTTTTAAGGCCGCAACATTGGTGAGGAGCGTTCCAAAATTAGCAATAAGAAGTAAAACGAAAACAACAAATGCAATTCGTAATCCAAATAATTCACGAATTAAATCGCCCAACCCTTTTCTCGTAACAATAGCAATTCGCGATCCCATTTCTTGAGTAATGCCATAAAGAATGGTCAAAAAAGGTAATGTGATAAGCACTGCATACCCCAGTTTTGCTCCACCCAAGGAATACGTAATGATACCGCCACCATCATTTCCCGCCATAGTGGTGATCACCGATGGACCAAGGACTGAGAGAAAAATAAGAATGTTTCGAAATAAACTCATACATTTAACTTTGAGTATTAGACAAATACTTCTTGTTCTTAAGATATTTTTCTTTGAAAGTCTTCCGAAAGAATATGACAACATCATGGTTTGAGATAAAGGTCATCAAGTCTGATTCTAAGTCAGAAAGATAGTTTGAAGAGATTTCGTCAACTTTATTATCGAGCTCAGTTTCTAAGATATGAAGGGTAATTTCCTTCCCGAGTTGAGTAGATAATTTAGGAAGATGTGGCACAATATTTTTTTTAAGAAACCAGATGAGATCATAATAATCTCTTCCCTTAATTGTTATTCTATTATCGCTTCCTATAAATCGTCTTCGAGTAAATATGGCATGAAGTTTGCCGGCAAAAAGACTGGGTAAATCGTAATGCGTTATTATAAAATTAAAACCAAATTTATTTTGTGGGGTACGTGTGACCGTAAATTCTTTTGTGGGAATTTTTGAGAGCTCAATTTTCACGATTAAGAAATCACTTTCATCTTCTTCTGCGAGTCCTAATTTTTTCAAAACGGGAAATTTACATTAGAGTAATCGAAGTAATGGCAAAAACAGATTCACTCAAAATTCCATATTTTTGCAATACAAACTCGAGACTTACATACGAAGGCTCTCGTAATTTATTTGCAATAAAAAGTCTGTAGTCATCTTTTCGAGCATTTTTATCATAATATTCTCTCGTAACATATAAACCTCGTTTGAGTATGAGTAACTTCTTATTCTTAATCCATCGTAATATATCTGAATAAAGGCTTTTTTCAGATATATCAACTATTTGCGAAAGTGTATTTATCGTGAAGTAGCTTAGAGATGCGAGAAATTGTAGATTCTTGACTTGATTCATTATTACCATATTAAATATAGTAATAATGAATCAAGTCAAGAGTATAATTATTTCGAGACAGATACAAAGTGTAG
>CAZRKD010000044.1:0-10071 GCA_964600515.1 uncultured bacterium | reverse complement strand
AAAAAGATGGATTAATTAATTATTATAAAAATAGTAATAAAAGCTATGTAGAACAAAAAGGATTCAATAATCCATTTAATACAATTGAAGTTGGCCATTATAGTGCGCCTTCATTTGTTGATATAGATAAAGACAATGATTTCGATTTAGTTATTGGTGAGGTAGTTGGTTCTCTTTATTATTATAAAAACAATAATGGAATTTTTGAAGAACAAACCGAATCAAATAACCTCTTTAATGCAATCGATGTCGGGTATGAGAGCAAACCTACATTTGTAGATCTTGATAAAGACAATGATCAGGATTTAATTATAGGTGAAGGAGATGGCATTATAAATTACTATAAAAACGATAATGGAAGTTTTGAAAAACAACTCGGAGCAGATAATCCTTTTAATGCAATTAATCCGAGTTATAATATTGCTGCTCCTACATTTTTAGATATTGATATCGATGGTGATCAAGATTTATTTATAGGAACAATCGGAGGAGGAGTAGCATTCTTTCGAAATAATCTGTCCAATAATTAAGCTTTTTTCTCTTACTTTAAGTCTATTAACTTCTTATAAAAAGACAACAATTTCGATTGACATTTTTTATCATTTTAAAGTATAGTAGTCTCGAATACGCATAATAATTGGAGATACGCTATGCCTGAAGTAATAAAAACGAGTCAAACAAAGCGACAGAAACCGCAAAAAAGTAGTGAAAAACAAATGGGAGCTCCCAAAAATCTAGCTCCAGCAGCCGAAGAATCAAAGACATCTCAGAAAAAGAAAAAAGAATACGCGATTACAAGAAGTCCGTATAAAGACCCAGGATTTAAGAAGGCATTAAAGCAATCAGAGCGACAGTGTTCAGTTCCTGGATGCACATCGCGTGTGGGAAAAGGGTTACGTTTTTTATGTGATTTACACTATCGCCAAGGAGGCTAGGATTTGATTTTGTTCTTACATTTTCATTGCTCGAGAGGCCACTAGGACGATCAACGAAAACGTAAGAACAAAAAATCAAAACTTAAGGAGACAAAAAAGATGAAAAATCTGACTATTGTATGCATGTTGATTGGGCTCATTTTTGTAGTGAGTTGTACGACGAAAAGAATTGATAGGTATGGAAGAGAAGAAGCGTATGGCTATGTAACCCTCCGTGAAACAACGATTTATGATACCTCAGAGGGAGTAAAACAAATCGGAACGCTTCCTAAATATTTTAGTTTTAAAATTGATAAAGAAAATGTCAGAGCCGATAATGGACTCATTTGTGTTTACTATGATTCAGGTGCACCTTTTGCAGAAGGAGAAGCCTTCCCTCAAGGGTGGGTTAATCTTAATGATGTAAAACTTTTGGCGGTGTGGGAATATCCAACACTTGATATCACAACTCAAGAAGAAGTATCCCAACATAAATTCCCTATGATCGCAGCCCAAGCACGACAAGTTATATCTGATTTTGATAAAGAAGCAGCCGCATGGCAAAAAGATATGAGAGACGCTATTAAAAAGGGCGAGATCATGCTTGAAATGACAACTGATATGGTTCTTTTATCAGTTGGTCTTCCAACCAAAGTAAATAAAAATAAAGGCCCTGATGTTATTGAGGAACAATGGATATATTCGCGAGCAGGACAAAAAACAAATTATATTTATTTCAAAAATGGTAAAGTAGTAAATAGCCAAATTGTTGGTGAAAATATTAAAGAAACAGAATAAACGGAGTATCTATGTCTTCAACAACTGCAAAAATTACTAAAATACGCAAACGAAAAAAATCAAAAATGGGAAAAGAACGAAAGCGTAAAATTCGTAAACTGGGATCGACTCCTAAATTTTCCATTCATCCCGAAGAATCTACGAATTAATTTTGAAATTCACGGTACTGAAAAAATCAAAACATTCTAAAGCTCGGCTTGGAAAGCTTGTGCTCGATTCTGGTATTGAAATTGAAACTCCTGTTTTTATGCCGGTCGGGACCCTTGCGACAGTCAAGGCATTGACTCCTCTAATGCTCGAAACAATTGGCGCAAAGATCATCTTATGTAATTCATATCATCTTTACTTACGACCCGGCACCGATGTTTTAAAAAAATTTGGAAGCCTTCATCGATTTATGAATTGGAATGGAGGAATTTTAACCGATAGCGGAGGATTTCAGGTTTTTTCGCTGAAAAGTTTGAGAACTATGGAAAATGATGGAGTAGTTTTTAATTCACACATCGATGGGTCAAGGCATATGCTCACTCCAGAGAAAGTTATCGATATCCAAAATACGATTGGGTCTGATATCAAGATGGTTCTTGATGACTGTGTCTCGTACCAAGAAGAACGCGAGTCAGTCGAGCACGCACTCGAGCGAACGCTTTCATGGGCTCGTCGCTCAAAAGAATATTTTGAAGAGAGAGAAAGTCGAGGGAGTCTTTTTGGTATTCTGCAAGGAGGCATGTATAAAGAACTTCGGGAGCGATGTGCGTTAGAGCTTCTTAATATTGATTTTGATGGATACGCCCTTGGTGGCTTATCAGTTGGTGAAGAAAATAAACTCATGTACGAGATAGTACATCATACGACTGATTTTCTTCCCGAACATAAGCCGCGATATCTTATGGGAGTTGGCACTCCAGCCGATTTACGCAATTGTATTCTCCGCGGTATTGATATGTTTGATTGTGTTATGCCAACACGAAATGCGCGAAATGGCATGCTCTTTACGATGAATGGTGCAATAAATATTAAAAGACAAGAATATAGCCTTGATACAAAGCCCATTGAAGAAGATTGTTTATGTTATACCTGTAAAAATTTTTCTCGTGCGTATCTTCGTCATCTTTTTAAATCAAAAGAAATACTTGCATCTACATTAAATTCAATACATAATATTCATTTCTATTTTAGGTATGTTGAGAAAATAAGAGATGAGATAAAAAAAGAATAAGCGGAGGTTTTATGTTCATACAAAATGCATTTGCTATGGCATCTCAGACGAGTGGACAAGGTGGTGCCGGGAGTATTCTTAATGCCTTATTGCCCTTGGTTTTAATGTTTGTGGTTTTTTATTTTATTCTTATTCGCCCGCAGCAAAAAAAGGCAAAAAAACATCAAGAATTTTTGAATCAGCTTGCTAAAGGTGACTATGTAATCACGAATACGGGAATGTATGGACGCGTTCATGGAATAACTGATACGGTTGTTATTCTTGAAGTCGGTGAAAACGTGAAAATCAAAATTGCCAAACCATATATTGCCGGTAAAGTCGAAGAAAAATAACGTAGGGAGTTTTCCATGAAAGTGGCGACTATTAAAGTAGTCTTTATAGTTCTAATAATTTTTGCAAGTATCTATTATTTAATTCCGACAATTCGAAGCTTCATTAATCCAGAGTATCAGAAGACAAATGCGTGGATTGAAGATTATATCCCCGAAAAAGCAGTAAAACTTGGCCTTGATTTACAAGGGGGGATTCATTTGGTCTTAGGAGTTGATACTGATCGAGCATTTGAAGGTGAAATCGAGAAATATAGTGAAATCTTAAGTACTTATCTCAAAGATGAAAAGATTCCCGTAACTAAAGTCGAAAAGCCAGCTGATAAAAATGTTATCTCTATACTTTTACAGAATCAAAATGACAGGGACAAGCTTCTTACGTTTGTACGGGATAAGTTTTCAATTTTTCATTACAATACAGTAGAAAGTGGAAAATTTGGTGATGACGCTCTCGTCCTTTCTCCAGACTCAAGCTGGGAAAAACAAATCAAAGATCAAACACTTGAACAAGCGATTCAAACAATTCGAAATCGAATCGATGAATTTGGTGTTTCAGAACCATCGATTCAGCGCCAAGGTACGAGTCGAGTCGTTGTTCAATTACCGGGTGTAAAGGATCCTGCACGAGCACTTGAAATTATCCGAAAGACTGCGCTTCTCGAATTTAAACTCGTTGATGGATCAATGACCCAGCAAGATCTTGAAAATTTAATTAATGGGATAAAAGAAAATCTTCCTCCTGATTATACGGCGGCAGATGTAAATAAAGCCCTTGCCGATAAATTACCTGCTGATTCTCAAATTCATTTTGAAGTGAAACATGACAAAACATCAGGAGAAACGACAAAAATTCCGTGGCTTCTCAATAAAAAGACATTACTGACTGGTGATTCAATTGAAGATGCTCGTGTGAGACAAGATTCAAATGGTATGGGAGAGGCCTATGTATCACTCCAATTTGGTCAAGAAGGTGCTCTTCAATTTGAAAAAATAACCGAGGCCAATGTAGGAAAATTACTCGCGATTGTTTTAGATGGAAATCTCAATTCAGCTCCGCGCATTCGCGAAAAAATCTCGGCAGAGTTTGCGCGCGCAGGCAATGTCAAAATAGAACTAAACACGCTTCAGAGTTTAGATGAGATGTATCAAGAGGCTTCAGATCTTGTGATTGTCCTTCGCGCAGGATCTTTGCCAGCTCCAATTGTTGTTGAAGAAAATAGAACGGTTGGGCCGAGCCTCGGAGCTGACTCGATAAAAAAAGGCATGAACGCTGTTTATATCGGTGCACTTATTGTAGTAATCTTTATGCTCATCTATTATGGATTTGCTGGGCTTATTGCAAATATTGCTCTTATAATAAACGTGATTTTTATTTTTGCAGTACTTGCTGCATTTGGTGCAACACTGACACTCCCTGGAATTGCTGGAATAGCACTTACGATTGGTATGGCAGTTGATGGTAATATCATTATATTTGAACGAATACGAGAAGAACTCAAAACAGGTAAAACAACGAAGTCTGCGATAGCATTAGGATTTACACGAGCTAATATTACAGTATTTGATGCAAACCTCACCACACTCATTGCTGGTATTGTGCTCTATCAATATGGTACAGGCCCCGTTCAAGGTTTTGCGGTGACACTCATGATTGGAATAATCTGTACGTATATAACGAATGTTCCTATTGCTCGAGCATTTTTTGATTTTTGTCTAGAAGTAGTACGTATTAAAAAAATTAGTATTTGATGACGAGGACATTACTATGGAACTTATTAAGACTACACTGAATATTGATTTTATGGGACAACGGCGAATATGGTTTTTCATTTCCGGGACATTAGTCCTTATAAGTATTATTTCATTTATTACGAAAGGCTTTAATTATGGCGTTGATTTTACAGGTGGAACTGAGATCCAAATTAAATTACTCACCGATAAAAAAGTAAGCGTCGGAGAAGTTCGTGATGTCTTAGGTACTATTGAGCTTGCACAGAGTGTGGTTCAAGAATTTGGCGATACTAAAAGCGGGAATGACTTTTTAATCCGACTCGATAATCAGGCAAAGGCAGTTAATAGTTCTGAAAAGGATATTTTGGAAAAATTAAAAACAGTAGTGCCTTCAACTTCATCATTTGCTTTTAAAGGAGCCGATGATGCATATATTAATTTTAGTGAATCTCAGGATCTTTCACGTATTGAAGAAAGTATCAATAGCCTTGCAATAGCAGGATTAGAAGTGGAATCAGTAGCTCAGTTTGGCAAAAAGAGCGGGAACGAATATGTAGTAAAATTTTTTGGGGTTGCAAAAAAAGTAGAATCTGCACTTAAAGAGAAGTTTGGCAAAAATAATGTAGAAATTTTACGTGTGGAAGAAGTTGGACCAAAAGTCGGGAAAGAGTTGAGAGAAAAGGGTTTATACGCCCTCTTAATTGCTTTTTTATTAATCCTTATCTATGTTGCCTTTCGGTTTGATTTCAAGTTTGCTCCGGGAGCGGTTTTATGCTTAATCCATGATACCGTAATTACCGCAGGGGTATTTTCGTTATTTCAAATTCAGTTTGACCTCACGATTGTGGCTGCGCTTCTTACGATCATTGGATATTCAATCAATGATACGATTGTCATCTATGATAGGATTCGAGACAATATGGCAAAATTCAAGTATAAAAGCCTTACCGAGATTTTTAATTTGAGTATTAATCAGACATTGAGTCGAACGATTCTTACCTCTTTAACGGTCTTGTTTGTGACGCTTGTTCTTCTCTTTTTTGGTGGCAGGATGATTCGTGATTTTGCACTCGCATTTACTATTGGAATCATTGCTGGGTCATATTCGACAATTTACGTAGCAAGTGCACTGACGATCGTACTTGATAACCTTAAAAAACAGCCTGCCGAAGACAGACGATGAACGAAAAACGCTGGATTATTTCCAAAGAAGATGTTCATAAAACGAATTATATTCAAGAAAAATTTCATATACACCGAGCAGTTGCCCAAACACTTATTAATCGTGGATTTAGTGATACAAAGCCCATTGAGATTTATTTAGAAAAGAGTTTGGGAATGCTTCCCGATCCATCATCTTTAGTAGATCTTTCAAAAGCTGCCCTTCGAATTATCGAGGCAATAACAAAAAATCAAAAAATTGCAATTCATGGTGATTATGATGTTGATGGCATTACCTCGACGAGCGTGCTCTATAGATTCTTACGAGAAGTAACATCAAATCTCATGTATTATATTCCTGACCGATTTACCGAAGGGTATGATATTCAAACGATAGGTATTGAAAGGCTCAAGGAATTAGGAGTTGATCTTATTATTACGGTTGATTGTGGTTCAAATGCGGGTCAAGCAATCGAGCTTTCAAAAAAATTAGGCATTGATATTATTATTACTGATCATCATGAAATTAAAGAAGTAATTAACGATGCATATGCAGTGGTAAATCCGAAACGAGAAGAATGTCCTTCTTACTATCGAGAGCTTTGTGGTGCAGGGATTGCTTTTTATCTTATTATAGAGCTTCGAAAAGAACTGCGAAAATTAGATTTTTGGAAGGCGAAACCCGAACCAAATTTAAAGAGCTATCTTGATATTGTTGCCATTGGAACTATAGCCGATGTCGCACCAGCAACAGGATTAAATCGCATTCTTATTGAATGGGGAATTCGAGAACTTGAAGTAAGTACGAAAGAAGGAATCGTTGCACTTAAGGGAATCAGTGGACTTGATTCACAAAAAATTACGTATGGAAAAGTAGCGTTTGGACTTGCACCTCGCCTCAATGCTTCGGGGCGACTTGGTGATGCAAAACGAGCCGTTGAATTATTAATTACCGATAATGCTCTTTATGCAGAACAACTTGCAAAGATTTTAGATAATGAAAATAAATCTCGTCGCGAAATAGAAGATCGTATTTTACAGGAGGCACTGATAATGGCAGCAGAGCGGAGTAACTTCAAAGAGAAGAATACAATTGTGTTAGGTTCTCCTACATGGCATGCAGGCGTTATTGGTATTGTTGCCTCCCGCTTAGTTGAACGATTTCATAAACCGACAATTCTTGTTGCTTTTGATGGAGAAATAGGGAAGGGCTCAGCGCGAAGTTTTAATTCAATTAATCTTTATTCAGGAATTGCCGAGTGTAAAGAATATTTAATCGGCTTTGGAGGCCATACCTATGCTGCGGGAATAAAAGTAAGTAAAGAAAAGTTTCCTGATTTTGTCCAAGCATTTGAAAATGCAGTAACACAAAAAACTCAAAAAGATGATTTTATTCCAATTGTACCAATAGAATCAGAACTTTTATTTAGTGAAATTAATTATCAATTAATCACCGATTTAAAAAAAATAGAGCCCTATGGCCCTGGCAATACTGAGCCATGTTTTTGTACTTCAAATGTTGAAATACTCAGTATGAGGATTGTGGGTGAAAAGCACCTAAAACTATCTTTTAAAAAAGACGATGCAGTATTCTCCGGTATTTGGTTTAATAGTGCTCTTAATAATGCGAAGATTTCTTTACAAAGTGGACAGAAAGCTGATATTGCCTTTTTTCCAGAAATTAATAAGTATCAAGGAGCTGAGAGTATTCAACTTAAAATAAAAGATATTAAATTTATATAAATAACTACTATGAATTTTTTAGGATTAGAAAAAGAATTTACCGACGAAAAAAAATCAAAAATTATTATTCTTCCTGTTCCATTCGAAAAAACAACATCGTATATGAAGGGAACAAAATATTCGCCAGAAGCTATTATCAAAGCCTCCGAGCAAGTTGAGCTTTATGATGAAGAATTTGATAATGAAGCATACACAGAAGGGTTATATACTGACCCCTATTTTTATCGCGAAGTAAACCTCGATAAACTCTCAATAGATAATGGCTTAGAAAAAATTAAAGAACGAGTTGATTATCATCTTAAGAATAACAAAATGGTTATTTCGATTGGTGGAGAGCACTCGATTACTGCACTCATATTTAAATCATATTGGGAAAAATATAATAACGATATTGGTATTATTCAATTTGATGCACATGGAGATTTGCGCGAATCATATCATGGTGAAAAATTTAGTCATGCCTCGATTATGAAGCGCGTATTTGATTATGTTGATTCAAAAGACAAAGTCTTACAAATCGGCATTCGTGCGATTTCAAAAGAAGAAAGCATATTTATTAAAGAACGTAATCTCAATCTAGTCAAAGCACATGAATTATATAATGATAAGAATGTCTACAAAAAATTCTTAGGCAACTTACCAAAACAAGTCTATATAACAATTGATCTCGATTTTTTTGATTCATCTGAACTCAATCACTTAGGAACCCCAGAACCTGGGGGATTTTCGTATCGAGAATATATTAGTATTTTAAAAGATATTAAAAAAACAAAAACTATTGTTGGATTTGATGTGAATGAATTAGCCTCAAATAAAGAATCGAAAGTTTCCGACTTCTATTCAGCACGGCTTATGTATAAAACCATAAACTGTATATTTTCTTAGAACACAAGATTCACAATTGTAATGGTAATCTTTATTACAATCGCTCCATAAAAGATCATGATATGTTCCATTTTGTCCCTCTCATAATCATAACTATGCAAATAGAGGGCCAGTTTTTATAAATAATAGCTTAATAATTATAAATAGTTATAAAATATTATTAAAGTAGATAATTAAATAGCTTACGAAGAATGAAATTGAGTATGTAACTTTTTCATCGTTTAACTACCTATTGTCTTCTCCATAAATAAATGCTACCATTACATTATGGGAGCTCCATCAATATTATGAAGCGAAACCATATGACGCTTAAAGAGATTGTTAAGTTCGAACATGAAAAGCTGAAAGTAAGTGAAAAAAGATTTCGGCTTTTATGTGATTTATCGCCCATAGGTATTTTTTTTGCAGATACCGAAGGTCGATGTACGTATGCAAATGATCGATGTCTTGAAATAAGTGGTACGAATAAAGAAGAAAGTAATGGCTTATGGTGGATTTTAACACTTCACCCGGATGATAGAAAAGCGATATTTGAAGAGTGGAAAAAGAATATGAAAGCACGCCAAAATATTGCCCGAGAGGTTCGGTATATTCACCGTGATGGCAAAGAGAGAGTTGGGTTTATTCATGCAGTGCCGGTTCGTGGAATTGGTTATATTGGAACGATTGAAGATGTTACTGAGAGAAAGCGGCTTGAGCGGACAAAAGATGATTTTATTAGTGCTGTATCTCATGAACTACGAACCCCGCTTACTATTATCAAAGAAGCCGTAGAAAATCTTTCGGATGGTCTCTGTGGAGACCTTACACCACGCCAGCAAGAAACAACGATCATTGCAAAAAAAAATGCAAAACGTTTGAGTTCTCTTATCGATGATTTATTAGATATGTCGAGATTAGAGTCTGGTAAAGTCCGATGTAAGATGGAGAGAGTCTCAACATCGCTTTTAATCACCGAGGTCATTAAAAACTTTTCACAAAAATGTGAAGCCCAGAGATTAAGAATAAGCTTCGATATTATACATTCGATACCCGATCTTTACGCTGATATGAGTATGGTCATCCAGGTCATGAATAATATTCTTGCTAATGCGCTTCGCTATGCAAAAAGCTCAATTATTCTTTCGACAAAAGTTATACGTACTCGGAAAAAAATACAGATCAGTATTTTTAATGATGGTCCTCATATTAAATTCGAAGATAGAAAACTCATTTTTGATAAATTTTATCAAATCAATCGACCAGCCGGCGGGGAAGGGTATAAAGGCACAGGCCTTGGGCTTCCTATATC
>CAZRKD010000043.1:0-10143 GCA_964600515.1 uncultured bacterium | reverse complement strand
GAAGAAATTAGGTCGGAAACAACTTACGTCGTTGGACAAAAAAATAAAGTTTTTAGGCAAGGCGTATGCAACAGGAAGCAAGGCATATGAAGAAGACGAGAGTGTTAAAAATGAGATCATAGAAATAAACAAAAAGCTCTATGAAAAGGAACCAAAAACAACAAGATTGTGGAAAGAGACAAGAAAATGGAGTTTAGATTATTTCGATAAAATCTACAAAAGAATTTATACTAAATTTGACAGACTTTATTTTGAATCGCAAGTCGCCGAACCTGGTATAAAAATATCGGAAGATGCGCTAAAGAAAGGAATTCTGAGAAAAAGTGAAGGGGCTGTAATATTTGATGGCGAACCATATGGGTTGGACAAAAGGGTATTTATCAATAATTTGGGACTTCCAACCTACGAAGCTAAGGAATTGGGCTTAGCACAACTTGAATTTTCTGAATTCGGAAAGATAAGCAAGGCTATTCATGTGGTAGGACCGGAACAATCAAGTTTCTTTAAAGTTACATTCAAAGTCGAAGAGTTATTGGATCCGAAGAAGTTCAAGGATAAACAGGTCCATCTGGCTTATGGCTGGGTGAGATTGAAAGAGGGTAAAATGTCGTCAAGACTTGGAAATGTAGTAGAAGGTCAATTCCTATTGGACGAGCTGAAGAAGAATGTATTGGAAAAGTATCTTAAAAAGCAAAAATATTCTCAAAAAGAAAAATCAAAAATTGCAGAGGCTATAGCTATTGGCGCTGCCAAATATTATTTCTTGAAGGTTGATATACCGTCCGAAATTTCTTTTGATGTGAATGAAGCTATATCTATAGAAGGTAATACTGGTCCTTACATTCAGTATGCGTATACACGATGTTCAAGCATTTTGAATAAAGCGGGGAGATGGAAAACTGATTTTATTGAATCTGTGAACAATGAAGAAAAGAAGATAATTAAGCTGTTATCAATCTTTCCAAAAGTTGTTCACCAAGCCGCCAAAGACTTGAAGCCAAATTATATTTGTAATTACTCGTATGATTTAGCAGCAGCATTCAATAATTTCTATGAAAAACACCGAGTAATAAAAGCTGAAACAGATGATTTGAAAAATTTTAGATTAAATTTAGTAAAGGCAACTCAAACTGTTTTAGGCAAATGCTTGGAACTAATGGGAATGCACGCTGTAGAAAAGATGTGACGCGACAGATCTAAAATAGTTTTTCAGATTTTTCCTGAACTATTTTCGAAAACAATGAGAATTCAGAATGATTTTTTATTTCAAATGCAACAGAATTGTCCAAAGCCTTTGCAAGATAAAACTTGAACTGTGCTGGTCTGGAAAATGCCATAACCTTCTTGCACTTTTTTTCTTTCGCTAAGGTAAGCACATGTTCTATTAAAAGAACACTAGGCGAAGCTTTAGATTTTATAATGTTTGTCTTATCAGTTATTTCAGGATACTTTATCAAAACATTATAATGCAGGGAATCTCTATCTTCTGTTCTACCGTTAGGAAGTATTTTTATTACTTCTCCTCCTTTATCAAAACCGCCTTTAGGTTTTCTATGAAATCTAATAACATTATCTAAATTAGTTTTAACATAATTTTCAATTACCGATTTACCAAGAAATTCAATAGCATTCTTATACCGCAAGTTATTTTCCCATTCGTTATTTAATAATGCATTAACCAAAGGATTTTCGGAAGTGAATTTGTTCCCTGCGACATCTTTCATATCAACATAGATAGCAACACAAAGTAAAACATCCCCATTTGTGTCGTTCGTGTTTAAAGTTCCATTACCAGTCAGTTCATTCCACGTGGAAATATTATTCATTTTCTCTTCTCCAATTTGCAAGGCAGAAAGAGTTCCATAAAGATTTCCCTCGTCATCAAAAACGCCAGTCAAGTACCCATTCTTAGCCCTTTCTTTGAATTCAAGGAAATTAGATTTAATATTCCATCTTTTATTGTTAATTTCAACTGCTTTAGATAGAATATTTTCTTCATTATTACCAATTAAACGACAGTAGTAGTTTTTTGCTTTTTCATCTTTCATCCAGTCTTTTACCATTTCTTTGACTTCAACCCTCTTAATTTTTCCAGTTGACGTCTTTGGAAGCTCTTCTTTAGCTTCAAACACCTTTTGCGGCGCTTCGTATCTAGAAATTCCTAGTTTTCCTAATCTTCCATCTTCAATTATCTGATTCAGCATCCCCTTTCTCCTCTCTTCAGGGAAGCCTTGTTTAAAATAAATTACAGCGGCAACATCTTCCCCCATTCTGCTGTCAAAATAACCAACAGCACAAACCTGGTCAATTTCAGAAAAACTTTTGAGAAGCGCGTCTTCTATGGCAACAGGCGATATGTTTATCCCGCCTTTGATTATGATTTCCTTAATTCGCCCTTTTGTGAAAAAATATTTTTGGCCGTCAATTATTTTGTAATAGCCTAAATCACCTGAATGGAACCACCCATCTGAAAATGCTTTGTTTGTCTCTTCTATATCATTTAAATAGCCATTTGCCAAGACAGGCCCCCTAACACAAATTTCACCTTCTTCCTTTTCTTCAGCTTCTTTGCCATTGTCCAAAATTGTTACGGTACAATTAGAAAGTTCAACGCCTATGCTGTTCATCCTTATAATCTCGTGATACATTTCCTTTTCGATATTTATCGGAACTCCTGTAACCCTGAGGGCGGTTTCTGTTTGACCATAGCCCTGGATTACCTTAACTTTAAAAGTCTCATAAAATTTCAATGTTTCTTCAGGCAATACGGGCGCGGAACCTATAAGAATTCTTTTTAATGATGATATATCATATCTTTTGGCAAAATATCCCTCTTTTCTCACCAACAAATCATGTAAAATTGTCGGGACTATGCTTGTTACAGTTGGCTTATATCTGCTAATGATTTCCCAAAATCTAGAAGCTGAATAGCGGGAGTTTAAAATTATCGTCCCACCGACTAGAAGTGCACCCAGAGAAAAGATTGTCGAGTTAATATGGTGTAATGGCAAAACTACATTGAATCTATCAAATGAAGATAATTGCTGCCAATTTATTACTCCTTCAGCACCTGAAAAACATGCTCTAACTGTCAATGAAACCCCTTTTGGGTTTGCTGTTGTGCCAGATGTGTACAAAACTAAATACTCATCTTCCAGAGAATTACTCACAGGGAAAGTAAGATCTTTTGGTTGACTGTCTACAACCCTTTCTAAAGAATAGTCGTCATTGAGCAATACAAACTCCACTGATGGCAATATTTCTTTTATTTTTACTATATCCTTTTCTGCCTCTTCGTCATCTGTTCTGGCAAATACCAACTTCGCATTAGTGTCCTTTAATTTAAACATCTTTCTCTCTAAGGCATCTCGTTTTAAATCCAATGGTACACTTGAAGCCCCAATTAAACCAGCGGCAAGCTCTAAAATAATGACATCTGACTTATTCTGCATCATAAAGGCTATTCTATCACCTTTTTTAACGCCGTTTCTAAAAAGAAAATTTGCTGTTCTGTTAGTAAGTTCTGCGAGTTTTTTATACGAAACTACATATTCTTCATTCTTGTCAAGATTTATGGCAATAATTGCTTCCTTCTCTGGAAACTTCTGACTATAATCCTCTAAAAGTTCGTGAATAGAATTAAATAACGGGGTAAAAACTTGCGGTTCGCCTTTTTTGGTTAAGATAGTAAAATTATTTGACATGTTTCTCAAACTAATTCAAAATTTCAAATCTCCCCTTAAAACGCTCCTTTTATTTGACGTAACTCTGACCTCATTCTCCTTTACTTCATAACTTTCCTTTGCGGTGAAGATTACCTTGTTTGGTTCTAAATCTTTTTTCAAACAAACATTTGGCCCCACAATACTGTCTGGACCAACTTTTACCCCAGGTGATAAAGTAGCATTTACACCAACTTTGCAATTATCAGCCATTATCACACCCAGCTTATTCCTGCCAGAATCGATTTTTTTACTACCGACATCAACTTTAACTGTCTCTTCATCAAATCTAAAATTCGCTGTAACAGCACCAGAACCAAAAGAACAATTATCACCGATGATAGAATCTCCAATATAGTTTGTATGAAACCAACATCTATCGCCGATCAAAGAATTTTTAATTTCTGTTGAAAATCCAATGACACTATTAGCTCCGATGGAAGAATAGTTCCAAATTAGAGAATTGTTGCCTATCAAGCTGTTTTCTCCAATATAGCAAGGTCCTCTTATCATAACATTTTCAAGCACTCTAGTGCCTTTGGATATCCAGACATTTTCTTCTATTTCAGCTTTTTCTGATATATTTGTGCCATCTTCTATTACCGGTTTTGTCAGAAGTTTGTCCATTAAATGTTGATTGATTGCAAACAAATCCCAGGGATATTTGTAAGATGAAAAAATGCCATCGTACCCTACTGCTCTTACCAGATTGCCTTCATCGATAAACTTCTGTATTGCTAGCTCATGTTGCATGTCATTCAAAGGAACTTTTTCATAATAGTCGAAGATTTTTGTTGGCAAAATATAGGCACCTATAACACCAAGGTCACTCGGCTCATGGCCTAAAGGAGGTTTTTCAACTATTTTTTCAACCAATCCTTCATCAGACATTCTTATTGCAGCAAGTTTCCATGTCTCTTTTGTTGGCTTACATGAAAGAAGTAATTCTGTGTCACCATTTCTAAACGCACTAATTTTCCTTTCAATTAAGGATGAATCGAATATGTCATCGCCATTTACAACAAGGAAATTATCCTCAACGAGGTTTTTCACAGTTTGTATTGCATTCGCCATCCCTAAAGGTTTGTCTTGGTATGCATATTGAATATTGGCTCCAAAACTGGTGCCATCGCCGAAATATGCTTTTATCTGATCTGAGAGATGCCCTGTAACAATTATGAAATCTTTCAGATTTGCTTCTTTTAGTGTGTCTATTACATGGTGCAACAAAGGTTTGCCGAGAATTTTGAACATGCTTTTTGGTTTTGTTAGAGATAATGGATATACACGATTGCCAAGTCCACCTGCTAAAATTATTGTTTTCATTTACATCACTTACAGAAGTTTTATTAAAGCTTCGGCTGTCTTAGCTGGATCGTGATTTAAGAAGCTTAACTCATTCCATTTAAACTTGACTTCGTCATTCAGAAAGTCGCCTTCAACCACTTGAACATTGTTCATACTTTCTTTATCAACTTGTACCATGCTAACATTGAATTTTTCTTTGTAGGTATCGACTATTTCCTCTGGCGGGTGCATTGTATTAGCAACGACATAGTTCAAAACATTTTCGCCAATGTATTTCTCTATTACTTCAATGAAATCAGAAACTTTATAATTGTCCGATACATTAGGTTCTGTCATCGTATTGCACACATAAACTTTCTTGGCATGGCTTCTTCTGAGTGCATCCACGATTCCGTCGACAAGAAAATTAGTTATCACACTCGTATACAACCTTCCAGGACCTATCACTATCATATCAGCCTTTTCAATTTCTTCTATAGTCTCTGGTAATGCTCTGACATTATTTGGTTTCAGAAATACACTCTTGATGGGGGAATTGAAGGATTTGTTCTCCCTTATTGACACTTCGCCTTCTATTACCTGCCCATTCTCATATTCAGCGCAAATGTTAACATCTGCATTTGACACCGGAAGCACTTTGCCTTTTATTTGTAAAATCTTCCCAGCATGTTCAATTGCTTTTTCAAAAGAACCGAACAGTCTTGTGAAAGAGAGCAGCAAAAGATTGCCGATACTTGTCCCTTCCAGATAACCATCCAAAAAGCGATAATCAAAAGCATTTCTTAAAGTTTCGTCTGCCTGGGATAATGCAACCAGAGAATTTCTTATATCCCCTGGTGGAGGGATGTTGTAATGTTGTCTCAGCATGCCTGAATTACGGCCGTTGTCGGTTACCGCAACAATAGCAGTAATGTTTATGTCATATTTTTTTAATCCATTTATTAGATTAGGCAAACCGGTTCCTCCGCCTATCAAAACTACGTTTGGTCGTGTATTAACACCCAATTCCACAAGTTCTCTTTTCAGTTGCATGTAATTCTCAAAGGTTATGACTTTGAACCCTAACTTTGCGGCAGCTTCGGTATTCCTTATTTTATCGTCGACCAAGAGCGAGGCTTCCGGCTGGATGCCGAAATGCTTTGTTACTTCAAGATAAGCATCGTGCCAAGGTTTCTTTATTCCCTTTTCAAAAGACCAAAATGTTGCGTCAAAAAACTTATCCAAGTCGTATTTTTTAATCAAAAACTCTGCCCATTCCTTTGTGAAGTTTGAAAGTATTGCTAGTTTATATCGGGATTTCAGTCCTCGGACTAGGTCAAACATTCTATCAATAGGAACTAAAGCTTCCCTAACCATCAATTTCAATTCTTCTGTAGAATATTTTGTATGAGTTACTTTTTTGAATTCCTCGAAAAATTCGTCTTCTGTAATCTTGCCCAATTGTAGATTTATTCTCAGGTTGGAGTGATCAACCATTTTGAAATCTTCTTCATCTATGTCGAGCCTTTTTGCTATATCGTGCCATGGCTGTATCAAAACATCCTCGAGATCGAAGATAATTAGTCTAATCGACATTTATTTCACCGTGACTGATTTGGCGAGATTTCTTGGACGATCTGGATCCAGACCTCTCAATAGAGCTAATTGATATGCAAGTATTTGAATTGGAATTATCTGGACTATGGGATTCTCGGTGTTAACTTCTGGTACTTTAATCCAGAAATCAAATATCTCATTGTTCTTAGGTGAGAGCCCAATAATATAACCACCCCTACTTTTAATTTCCATTGCATTGGAAAGAATTTCTTTTTCATTTTCCTCAGAAACAAAAACTATGCATGGTGTATCATTTTCGATTAAAGCAATAGTACCGTGCTTTAATTCCCCACCCGCCAAGGCTTCCGCATGGATATACGACACTTCTTTAATTTTCAATGCCGCTTCTAACGCTGTCGCATACTGCAAACCACGACCTATCAAGAAAATATTTCCCTTGTCCTGAAGCTTCTCCGCAAGCTCTTTGATTTTAGCTCTTGTAGTCGCGGAGGTCAGGTGATAAATCTCATTCCAAAGATATGTGAGTTTTCTTTTACCTTCTTCGTATCTGTCACTTAAAGCATAAGACAGCAATGTGAACAAAGCTAATTGAGATGTGTAAGTTTTAGTTGAAAGTACGCATATCTCAGGTCCGGCGTTTATATTAAGAAATAAATCAGAACTTCTTGTTAAGGACGAACCGACAACATTGACCAAAGAAATAACCTTGCTTTTTTTGACTCTCGCCGATTTTACTGCTTCCAAGACATCCGCTGTTTCTCCGCTTTGCGACACTGCAATTACTAGGGTTTTGTCAGTAAGATAATGTTCGTAATGAGGAAATTCTGATGCAAGAACGACATTGATATGAAGCTTAGAAACTTTGGACATTATATAGCTTGCCGCCAGGCATGCATGATAAGAACTACCTGCAGCAATGAAAAATATCCCGTGAGCTTTCCGCATTTCTTTCACGACATTCTCTATTAATTCTTTGTTTTGTTGTGCAGCTCGTTGGATGGTATCTACTTGCTCGGAGATTTCTTTCAACATGAAATGCTCAAATTCGCCTTTCTCCGCTTGGTGTATATCCCAATCGACTGTATCAATTTTTCTTTCAACCTCTCGGTTTTCGATCAGATTAATAACTTTGAATCCATTGTCGGTCAGGAGAGCTAAATCGTAGTCATTCATGTACACAACATTTTTTGTATGTTCAAGAAAAGCTGGTATATCACTAGCTGCGAAATAACCAGAATCAGAAACTCCTAATACCAATGGTGATCCTTTTCTTACTGCTATCAGTTTTCTTTCATTCCTGTTCAATATCAAAAATGCGTAACTACCCTCAAGAGATTTTAACGCTGAGGCGGTTGCGTCATGAAAATTTTTCCCTTTCTTCATTATCTCTTCTATCAAATGAGGGAGAACTTCCGTATCAGTCTGACTTACAAATTTGTGTCCTGAACTAATCAAACTTCTTTTCAATTCTTGATAATTTTCAATTATTCCATTGTGCACAACTACTATTTTTTTTTCACAGTCAACATGGGGATGAGCATTTTCTTTTATTGGTGCACCATGCGTGCTCCAGCGAGTATGTCCTATGCCAATAGTTCCAGTCTCAGATAGAAAATCTAATTTTTTATGTACCTCAATCACTTTTCCTGCATCTTTTTTAATAACTAAACCTGATCCTATCGTTGCTATACCACAAGAATCATAACCTCTATATTCTAATCGTTTTAATCCATTTAACAAAATCGGAGATACATTATTTTTACCTATATACCCAATAACACCACAAATTTTAACCACCTGGTATATCGTCTTCGGTGACTTCCCTAATTTCATGATTAAATTTTCTTTCTTGGCTTTCTACCATAATTAGCCATATAATAAACGTGGGGAGAATCCGGAATTTGGGAGCTGTGAGGAACCATTCACCCATTTGAGGTTGCTCCATTCCATCATCTTTCTAAGAAATTAATTGACCTAGGGGCGTATAAAAGGAACCTAAATGAGTTTCTATAAAACCGATATTTATGCACCAGAAGAAGACTTAAAATAGCTTAACTACTAAGAAAATGTTTATATAGGTAACATTTTATTTATAATTATTATGTCTTATGTAGTTGAAGAGCGTCTTGAAGGGCAGAGAATCCATAAAACACTCATAATGAAGCCCCCGACATTTAACGCTTTGAACAGTGAACTTGCAGTAAAGGTTTTAGAAGAATTAGGTAAAAAACCGCAATGCGCGATGGATATCGCAAGGAAACTGAAAGAGCATGAGCAGAAAATTTACTATCATTTGCGAAGGCTGGAAAAGACCGGTATAATTAAACTTTTGAAACGAGAAGAACGTGTTGGTGGGTTGGCTAAGATATACGAAGTGTCGCATCCTTACATTTCAGTTAAGCTTTTTGATGGTGAGCATCTTACTGATGTGAAAGTGAAACCGAGGGAAATAGAGTTTTTCAAATCATTCATTAAAAACGGGAAATTCGACGGTGTGATTGTTGTCGGTTCGCCTGATCCTCATGGGAAATATGGCGCGCAGGCTTCTGACGGCAGCGTTGCGATAGATTTGGCTTTATTGCTTGGCAGTTTTCTTACCCACGTGTCAGCTAATTATAAGCTTGATACAGAACTAAGAGAAGAAGATTTGAAGAACAATTTAATTCTTGTCGGCGGGCCTAAAGCCAACATTCTCATTGATAGAATCAATACAAAATTGCCGATATACTTCGATACCAAGAATGAGTTTAATATAGTTTCCAGCTTTACAAAATCCGTTTACAACGAGGATAATGTTGGTGTGATAGTCAAGATGAAGAATCCTCTTGCGAAAGACAAGGAAATTTTGCTGTTATCCGGGAAGAGATTCAAGGGAACTAAGGCTGCCATTCTTGGGTTGGTGAAGTATTTGAAGAAATTGGAAGATGGGAATAAATTTGATGAAGGGATAGCAAGGGTTGTTCATGGGATTGACAGGGATGCTGATGGGATAATTGATGATGTGGAGTTTTTGGAGTAATTCTTTATAAATTTTAAGAGAGACTGATTATTATGGACTATAGTGTTAGACAATATCTAGTCGAAGTTTCCAGAACTGCACCTAGTATTGTTATGCCGAGACTAGATACTGGAACTTTGGTTCTTAGAAATAGATTATACGAAACTTTCTATGAAATTGATGATACGGAGATTTGTAGAAGACTTAACTCCCAAGAAGCGATTCCTTACAGGGCTATCCATAAAACGTTGACTTCTTCTACCGATAAAATAGATGAATTATTCGCACGAGAGGGGGTACAACGCGGTAGGAATAGAGTATTGCCCTTTTCAAGTGCATTTGAATCTGGTTTTGGTGCATGTTTAGAAAAAGCTATTCTTATTCAGTTAGCAACACAAAAAAGAAATGATTGTTTCTTGGTAAATGGTATTTTACTGAAAGGTGAATCTGGTTATGATATGTCTGCCCATGCTTATAACGTTCTTTTTATTAATAATCAAATGCCTGTTTTAATTGATGCTGAAAATCCATTAATCGACGAAGCTGGAAATAAAATTA